>NZ_JBSFNQ010000034.1:0-79646 GCF_053981115.1 Streptomyces sp. NPDC003691
AAAGGCGGTACCGGATTACTCCGATACCGCCTGCGACCTGCTTCAAGAGCTGGTCGGGACGACAGGATTTGAACCTGCGACCCCTTGACCCCCAGTCAAGTGCGCTACCAAGCTGCGCCACGTCCCGTCCGCCTGCCCCGCCGTTCCCGGCCGGGCTTGCAGGGAAGACTTTACCCCACTCGGCGGGGTGGTTCAGGCCTCCGGCCTGCGGGCGGGTGGCTGTTTCGGGGAGAATCCGGGGTGTGGAGAGGGCACCGAGAGACCGGGACAGTGACGGGCGCGCCCGCAGTGCGCGGCCCCGCGACGGGCTGGGGCGGCCGCTGCCGTACGGGCGGGTGGGGGTGGAGCGGCAGGCCGAGGGGGTGGTGCGGACGCCCCGGGAGACCTTGGCGGCGGCGCAGCGGCTGCTGGACGAGGGGAAGCCCTTCCATGCGCACGAGGTCTTCGAGGACGCGTGGAAGACCCGGCCGGAGCCGGAGCGCGATCTCTGGCAGGGGCTGGCGCAGCTCGCGGTGGGGCTGACGCACGCGGCCCGCGGGAACGCGCCGGGCGGGGCGTCGCTGCTGGCGCGGGGGGCGGAGCGGATCGCGGGGTACGGGGATCCGTACGACGTGGACGTGTCGGGGCTCGCGGCCTGGGCACGGGATCTCGCCGAGCGGCTGGCGCGCGGGGCCGCGCCGGTCGACCCGCGGGCCGAGGCACCCCGGCTGACCCTCACCTAGTGACCTGAAGGGTTTGCCGTGGGCCGGTGGACCCTTCCGGTCACCGCACCGGGTACCCCCCGGCGGGGCGGGGAGGGCCGTGGGGGAGACTCGGCGGTGTGAGGAAGATTTACGTGATCGGCATCGGTGCGGGCGACCCCGACCATCTGACGCTCCAGGCGGTCAAGGCCCTGAAGGCGGCGGACGCCTTCTTCATACTCGACAAGGGGGAGGCGAAGGCGGATCTGACCGGGCTGCGGCGGGACATCCTCGACGCCCACCGGGAACCCGGCTCGTACCGGCTGGTCGAGGCGCGGGATCCGGACCGGGACCGGGAGACCGCCGAGTACGCCCGGGCCGTCGAGGACTGGCGGTCCCGCCGGGCCGATCTGTACGAGGAGTTCATCGCGGAGCAGCTCGCGGACGGCGAGTGCGGGGCGTTCCTGGTGTGGGGCGACCCTATGCTCTACGACTCCACCCTGGGGTCGCTGGAGGAGGTCGCCGCCCGCGGCACGGTCGCCTTCGACCACGAGGTGGTGCCCGGGATCAGCTCGGTGTCGGCGCTGCTGGCCCGGCACCGGACGGGGCTCAACCGGGTGGCGCGCCCGGTGCAGATCACCACCGGGCGGCGGCTCGCGGAGGGCTGGCCGGAGGGCGCCGACGACGTGGTGGTCATGCTGGACGCCCGGACCGCGTTCACCCGCCATCTGGACCAGGACGCGTATATCTACTGGGGCGCGTACGTCGGCACCCCGGACGAGATCCTGGTGCAGGGGCCGCTCGCGGAGGTGTCGGAGCGGATCGAGACGCTGCGGGCCGAGGCGCGCGAGCGCAAGGGGTGGATCATGGACACCTATCTGCTGCGCCGCAACTGAGGCCACCGGCGACCGGGGCGGCGGTACGGTTCACGCCGCCCTGAGGCCGTCCTCCCAGGGGCTCCACCGGCGGTCCGGGTCGTGCCCCTCGCCGGTGCTGTAGGTCCGCTCGCCGACGGTGACCGTGAGGACGTCGAGCCGCCGGAGGAACAGCCGGCGCTCCACGGTGATCGCGGCCCGGCCCGAGAAGGCGGCGAGCAGCAGCCCGGGGAGATCGGCGGCCGGGACGAACTCGAACGTCCACCGGTCCAGGAAGAGCCGGACCCCCTCGGCGTCGGAGCCGGCCCCCTCGAAGGCGATCCATACGCCGGAGCCGCCCAGCTCGCCGTCCCATTCGGCCAGCCAGCTGGGTCCGCCGGTGGCCCGTACCTCGAAGCGGGGGTCCTCGGCGCCGAGGGATTCCAGCGCCCCGGCGACCCGGGAGACCAGGGGGACCTCCTCGGGGTAGGGGCGGCGCGTCCTGCCGCGCCGCTCCGCCCCGTCGGCCTCGTGGACCTCGTACATACCGTGCTCCCCCGACGCGTCCGGGGCGTGCCCGCTCTGCTCCCCCGTCATCTCCGGCCCCTTTCCGCCGCCGCGTCCTCGCTCGCCGCCCCGGCCTCGTACCGGAACGCGCCGCCCGGTCCTTCCACCGGGCCCGGGAGCGCCGTACCCGGGATCCCGTTCTTCGGGCAGGATCCCACAGCCGGTACGCCCCTCCCCCGTCCCGCCCCGGCGCCCCGGCGGGGATATCCCCCGGTGGCAGGCAACCGCGGGGCTCCGCCGCCCGTCCTCCGAGGGCGACGAACGTCCGCGCGCCGACGCGGTTCTCACGGGGTGTCAGAGGGTTCGCGGGCGGCCGGCCGGCGCGGACGGGATACGGCGAACCACGGGGGACCGGCGGCGGGCGGTGAGCGACGAACGAGGAGATCACCGTGAACCGTGTGACGCGCATGGTCACCGCTGCCGCAGCGGTGCTGGCGCTCGCGGCGGCGGCGCCGGGGGCGGCGTACGCCCAGCCGCCCGGCACCGCCCGGGGCCCCGCGGCCCCGGCCTCCGGCGAATCCGGGGCCCTGCCGCCCGACTGGCGCTGGATACCCCCGGCCGCCGGGTCCGCCGGGGCGGGCCGGCTGGTGTGGACCTCGCCGCGGCCGGTGCCGGTCGGCGGCGCGAGGATCGCCTTCCACTCCGGGGAGCGGCTGCTGGGCCTTCCGGTGGCCGACGCCGGGCGGCGGACGTTCACCCTGGAAGTGGACCGGGCGTCCGCCGGACCGGGCGGCGACCTCCGGGTGACGGCCTCGGGCCGCAGGCTGGACGCGGCGGGCCGGGCGGCGGCCGCCGCCGAATCCCGCCGGGCGGCCCCGCCCCCGGCCGTGCCCCCCGCCCCGGGTCCGGCGAACGCCGTGGACCCCGGAACCCCGGGCCCGTACCGGACGGTCGGCGGCGAGTACGTCCTCCCCTCCGTACCGCTCCCCGGCTACTCCACTCCGGTGGAGATGCGGGGCACCGTCGTCTCCCCCGCGGGCGCGCCCGGCAAGCGGCCGGTGGTCCTCTTCCTGCACGGCCGGCACGCCACCTGCTACGCCCCGGGAAGCACACCCGCGGACGAGGCGATCGTGACCTGGCCCTGTCCGCGGGGCACCCGGCCGATCCTGAGCCACCGCGGCTATCTGCACACCCAGCGGCTGCTGGCGTCCCAGGGCTATGTGACGGTCTCCGTCTCGGCCAACGGCATCAACGCCCAGGACGGCGGCGCCCAGGACAAGGGGGCCCAGGCCCGTTCGTCGCTGGTACGGCACCATCTGGCCCGCTGGGCGGAGTGGTCGCGCGGCGGGACGCCGTCCGCCACCGCGCCGGACGCGGTGCGCCGGGCGGCTCCGGCCGACCTCTCCCGGGTCCTGCTGGTCGGGCACTCCCGGGGCGGCGAGGGCGTCAACCGCGCCGCGCTCGACAGCCTGCACCGGCCGCCCGCGGCCGAGGAGGGCTACCGCGGCCCGGTCACCTGGCGGATCCGCGGCACCGTACTGATCGGCCCCACGCTCTTCGGCCAGAACCCGGCGCCGGACGTCCCGTCGCTGACCCTGCTGCCGGGCTGCGACGGGGACGTGGCCGACCTCCAGGGCCAGATCTACGTCGACGGCGGCCGCGGCTCCGGCAGCGCGACCGCCCTGCACAGCGCGGCGTACCTGGTCGGCGCCAACCACAACTACTTCAACAGCGAGTGGACTCCGGGCCAGACCGGAGCCCCCGCGGCGGACGACTTCGGCGTCCGGGGCGACCGGGTCTGCTCGCCCGGTGCCCCGACCCGGCTGACCGCCGTCCAGCAGCAGAAGGCGGGCAACACCTATATCGCTGCGGCGGCCGGACTGTTCGCGGGCGGGGACGACCGGATCCGTCCGCTGCTGGACGGTACCGGCCGGAGCGCGCCGTCGGCCGCTCCCGCCCGGGTCCTCACCCATGCCGTCGGCGGGAACCGGACACCCCTGGTGGTGCCGGACCGGTCGGTCTCCGTCACGAACGGCGAGGTCTGTCTGCAGATCGCCGCGGACTGGCGGACCGGCTGCCAGAACCGGGAGACGGCGGACTGGCTCTCGGCGCACTTCGCCTTCTGGGGCATCATGCCGGAGGAGGGCCGGTACGCCGTGAAGGCCCGCTGGTCGAAGCCGCGGTCGGCGCCGGTCCGCATCGCCCTGCCCGAACCGGTCTCCGTGGCGGGCGCCGAAGCGCTGGCGCTGCGCGTCGCCGTACCGCCGAACCTCCGGGACAACCGGATGGACATCGCCGTCACGGATACGGCGGGACGGCGGGCCGTACTCGGCGGGGTGCGGATCGACGGCCTGCCGGGCACCCCGGAGAACACCGCCCACTGGGCCCGTGAGGTGCGGGTCCCGCTGGCCGCGGCGGCCGCGGCCGGGGTGGACACGGGGAGCATCCGCTCGCTGGAGCTGGTGCCGCGGAGCCTGCGGGGGCAGATCTGGCTGATGGACGCCTGGGGCTGGCGCCCCGGTACCCCCGCCGTCCGGGTGTCGGAGCTGCCCCGGGTGGACCTGGGTGTGCTCACGGTGAAGGAGGGCGATTCGGGCGTCCGGACGGTCCGGGTGCCGGTCACGGTCTCCGGCAAGGGCAGCGGCCGGGTGCGGCTGTTCGTTGCCGCGTCCGACCGGGAGGAGGTGGTCTCCACGGTGGTGACCGTCGCGCCCGGTACGAACACCATCGATGTGCCGGTCACCGTCGAGGGCGACACGCGCTACGGCCACGACCGGGTGCAGACGGCGTACGTCAAGGCGGTACGGAACGCGGCCGTCGGGGCCCAGGAGGGATGGGTGGTCGTCGAGAACGACGACCCGATGCCGAAGCCCGGCGCGGCGCCGTGACCGGTGATCCCCGCCGGCGGGCCGGGTGCCGGGCCGGGGCAGCCGGACGGCCCGGGGCGCCGGGCCGGTCCCGGCCCGCCGGGGCCGCGTCGCGGAAGCCCGGGCGGGGCCGCTTCGGGGGAGCCCGGGTGGGGCCGCTTCGGGGGAGCCCGGGTGGGGCTCGATAGCATGCCGGGTAACCCATTTCATGATCGCCTCACTCGAAGGGAACCACCATGGCCAGGGCCACTGCCCGCCACATCCTGGTGAAGACGGAAGCCGAAGCGCTGCAGCTCAAGGAGCAGATCGCGGCCGGTACGGACTTCGCCGAGCTCGCCAAGAAGCACTCCTCCTGCCCCTCCGGCCGTGACGGGGGCGACCTCGGCTCCTTCGGCCCGGGCCAGATGGTGCGCGAGTTCGACACCGTCGTCTTCAGCGCCCCGCTGAACGAGGTCCAGGGCCCGGTCCGGACGCAGTTCGGGCTGCACCTCATCGAGGTCACGAGCCGCCAGGCCTGAGTCCGTGCCCCCGCCGGCCACCAGGCCGGCGGGGCCGGTCCCGGCCCGGATTCCGGCGGCGGAGTCCGGCCGGGAAAGTTCCACAGCGCCCCGAGCGGGGTGCGGCCGTACGCGCCGGTGAGGACCTGCGGCGGCACCGGCGCACCGGCTGCGGCGGCACCGTACGCGAGAGAGCCGGAGGCGCCCGCCGCACGCGGGCGGCCGAAGTTCATGCCGGAGGCACCGGCGGGTCCGCTCGCCGCGCGGCACGGCTCCCCGCCCCGCGGGACGGTCGCCGGAGCGGGGGCCGCCGGACGGGCGATCACGTGATCCGGGTCCGCCGCGCCAACCGGATTCCCGCGGCCCACCGGCCCGGCCCACCGCGCGGGCCCGGTACCGCCCGTGGCCCTGCTCCCCCGCCGTACCGCCGCTCCCGGACCACCGGCCGCGATCCGGCGGCCGGACGCCGGGCCTGCGCCCCGCTCCCCCTTCCCCCGGGGGCCTTTTTATTTGCTGGCACGTGTCGGCGGGCCCGCTGTACGTTCCCCGCTCGTGACCAGTGATCCAGCAGTGCAGGAGTCCGCCGCGCCGCCCGGTGAGGGGCTCTTCTCCCGGCGGTACGGCGCCGTGACCGCCACCTTCGCCGTGGTGATGTTCCTGGAGGGCTTCGCGGCGCTCGCGGTGCTGCCGACCCTGCCGGTGGCCGCCCGTCAGCTCGACGGGGTCGGGCTCTATCCGCTGGTGGCCGGGTGTTTCGTCGCGGCGAGTCTGATCGGCGGGGTGATCGGGGGCGGCTGGGCGGACCGCTCGGGGCCGTACCGGCCGCTGGCGGCGGGGGTCGGGCTCGCGGTGGTCACCCTGCTGATCTCCGGCACCAGCACCACCATCTGGCAGCTGGCGGCGGGCCGGTTTCTGGAGGGGATGGCGGCGGGCATGATCGCGGTGGCGGTCAACACCGCCATCGCGCAGTCCTTCCCGGACTCGCTGCGGCCCCGCGCGCTGGCACTGATGAGCACCTGCTGGATCGTTCCCTCACTGATCGGCCCGCCGCTGGCCGGAGTGGTGGTGGCCTGGTCGTCCTGGTGGACGGTGTTCCTGGGGCTGGCGGTGCTCAATGTGCTTCCGGCCCTGGCGATCGTGGTGATGCTGGTCCGCCGGGCCCGGGCCGCCGCCCCGCCGGAGGGCGGGACGCCGGAGAAGGGACCCCGGCCGCCGCTGCTGATCGCGGCGGCGGTCAGCCTGGGGGCGGCGCTAGGCCAGTACGGTGTCTCCGGCCGGGAGGTCCTGCATCTGGTCTGCGCCGGGGCCGGGGTGATCCTGCTGGTGGTGTTCGCCCCGAAGCTGCTGCCGCCCGGCACCTGGCGGGCGGCGCCGGGACTGCCGGTGACAGTCCTGCTGCGCGGGCTGGCCTCGGGCGCCTACTTCACCCTGGAGGCGTTCGTCCCGCTGATGCTGGACTCCGAGCGCCGGGTCGCGCCGGTGCAGACCGGTATCGCATTCACGGCGGCGGCGGTCGTCTGGGCGGCGGGGGCCTGGCTCCAGGGGCACCGGCTGACGCACTGGCCGCGTACCCGCACCGTCACGGCCGGCGCGCTCGTCATGGTGGCCGCCATGGTGGTGGCGGTGGCCGGGGCGTTCCCCGCGACGCCGCCCATCACCTCCGCAGTCTCCCTGGTGATCGCGGCCTTCGGGATGGGCATGCTCACCCCGACGGTCACCCTGCTCTCCCTGGACCACAGCCCGCCCGGTCGGCAGGGCTATGCGGGCAGCGCCCTCCAGACCACCCAGAACCTGGGGCAGATAGCGGTGATGGGCCTGGCCGCCGCCCTGTTCAACGCCTGGCTGCACTCGCCCGCCGACCCGCTGGTCGCCTATGGCTCGACCTTTGCGCTGCTCATCGTCTTCCCGCTGCTCGCGGCCGTACTGGCGGGCCGGGCCCGGAAGGTCTGAGGCGCGCCGGGCGGTGTCTCAGGCCGCGGGCTCCGCCGCTTCGGTCCCGGCCCCGGTGCCGGTGCCGGTGCGGGTTCCGGCCTCGGCCTCGGTGCCGGTGCCGGTGCCCTCCTGCACGGAGAGCTTCAGTTCGCCGTCGGCGGCGTCGGCGACAACCGTGTCGCCGGGGTCGAGGCTGCCGTCGAGGAGCAGCGTCGACAGCCGGTTGTCCAGTTCGGTCTGGAGGGTGCGGCGCAGCGGGCGGGCGCCGAACTCCGGCTGGTAGCCGAGGTTGGCGAGGAGTTCCTTCGCGGCGTCGGTGACCTCCAGGCCGATGTGCTGGGCGTGGAGCCTGCGGCGGCTGCGTTCCAGCAGCAGGTCGACGATATGGACGAGGTCGGCGCGGGTCAGCGCGTGGAAGACGATGACCTCGTCGACCCGGTTGAGGAACTCGGGGCGGAAGTGTGCCTTGAGGTCGTTCATCAGCTCGTCCTTGATGGCGGCGACCTCGCCGTGGTGCTCCAGGATCCGCTGGGAGCCGATATTGCTGGTCATGATGACGACGGTGTGGCGGAAGTCGACCGTACGGCCCTGGGCGTCGGTGAGCCGGCCGTCGTCGAGGACCTGGAGCAGCAGATTGAAGACATCGGGGTGGGCCTTCTCCACCTCGTCGAAGAGGACGACGCTGTACGGTTTGCGGCGCACCGCCTCGGTGAGCTGTCCGGCCTCGTCGTAGCCGACGTAGCCGGGGGGCGAGCCGACCAGCCGGGAGACGGTGTGCCGCTCCTGGAACTCGCTCATATCGAAGCGGACCATCCGGTCGGGGTCGCCGAACAGCAGCTCGGCGAGGGCCTTGGCCAGTTCCGTCTTGCCGACGCCGGTGGGGCCGAGGAAGAGGAAGCTGCCGGTGGGCCGGTCGGGGTCGCCCATCCCGGCCCGGCCTCTGCGGACGGCCTGGGCGACGGCGGTGACGGCCTCTTCCTGGCCGACGACGCGTTCGTGGAGGGAGTCCTCCAGCTTGAGCAGCCGTTCGCGTTCGGTCTCGGTGAGCTGGGAGACGGGGATGCCGGTACGGGCGGAGAGCACTTCGGCGATGTCGTCCGCGGTGACGCTCGCGGCCTTGTCCCGTTCGTGCCCGGCTTCGGCGATCTCCTTCTCGGCCTCCCGGATGCTCTTCTTGAGGTTTCCGGCGCGTTCGTAGTCCTCGGCGCCGACGGCTTCGTCCTTCTCCCGGCGGAGTTTGGTGAGCCGGTCCTCCAGCTCCGCGGTGGGCGAGGGGCCGCCGACGTTCCGCAGTCCGACCCGGGCCCCGGCCTGGTCCATCAGGTCGATGGCCTTGTCGGGCAGGAAACGGTCGGTGAGATAGCGGTCGGAGAGCGCGGCGGACGCGTCGAGGGCCTCGTCGGTGAAGCGAACCTGGTGGTGTGCCTCGTAGGAGTCGCGCAGGCCGCGGAGGATCTGCACGGTCTCGTCGACGGTCGGTTCGGGCACCATGACGGGCTGGAAGCGGCGTTCCAGGGCGGCGTCCTTCTCGATGTGCTTGCGGTACTCGTCGATGGTGGTGGCGCCGACGACGCTGAGGTCGCCGCGGGCGAGCGCGGGTTTGAGGATGTTCCCGGCGTCCATGGCGCCCTCGCCGCCGCCACCGGCGCCGACGACGGTGTGGAGTTCGTCGATGAAGAGGATGACGCTCTTGTCGGCGGCGGTGACCTCGTCGATGACCTTCTTCAGCCGTTCCTCGAACTCGCCGCGGTACTTGGATCCGGCGACCAGCCCCGGGAGGTCGAGGGAGACCACGCGGCGGTCGCGGAGCGCCTTGGGGACCTCCTGGGCGACGATCCGCTGGGCGAGTCCCTCGACGATGGCGGTCTTGCCGACGCCGGGGTCGCCGATGAGCACCGGGTTGTTCTTGGTGCGCCGGGAGAGCACCTCGACGGTCTGCTCGATCTCCTCGGCGCGGCCGACGACGGGGTCGAGGCGGCCGCCGCGGGCCTCCTCGGTGAGATCGCGGCCGTACTGGTCGAGGGTGGGGGTTTCGCCGCCGTCCCCGGCAGGCCCGGGGCCCTCGCCCCGGCCGGTGGGGCGGGGCGGGGTGCCGGCCAGTGCGCCGGGGGCGACGCCTTCGGCGCCCAGGGCGGCGGCGAGTCCGGAGCGGGGGTCCTCGGCGAGGGCGGCGAGGATGTGCTCGGGGCCGATATAGGAGGCGCCCGCCGCCCGGGACCGGGCATGGGCGGCGAGCAGGGCGCGTTTGGCGGCGGGGGTGAGGGAGGGTTCCTCGTCCCCGTCGCCGGAGGGCAGGGTGCGGGCCACGTCCTCGGCGAGCCGGTCGGGGTCGGCCCCGGCGTGCTCCAGTACCTGCCGTCCGGCGGGCACCCGGGTCGCGGCCCACAGCAGATGCGGGGTGTCGAGGTCGGAGCCGTCCTCGGCGGCGCGGGCGCCGGCCGCGGCCAGCAGCTCGTGCGCGGAGTCGCTGAGCAGCCGGCCGATGGGGACGCGCTGGACCGCGGGCGGGGAGGCGGCCGGGCTCATCCCGAAGAACCGGTTGAACAGATCGGAGAACGGGTCCCCGGACCCGAAGGGCGAAGTCGTCACGGCGATCATCCCTCCGCCGGGCGTCACCGGGCCGGGGTCCGCCCGCCGGGCGCCCGCCGCATCGTTTTATGCCCGTACCGGCACCATTGTTCCCCCGGGCCCCTGGTCCGGCGACCGGAGCGGGCCCGTCCGGGCGGGGCCCGCCGCCGGGTGGTCAGCGGGTACCCGGGGCCCGCTCCGCGCCGTATCCGCACTGCGCCGACAGCCGTCCCACGGTCTCCAGCAGGGCTTCGGCGCAGCGTCCGGCCTCTTTGCGGAAGCGTTCGCGGGGGCCGCTGATGCTGATCACGCCGGCCGGCCGGCCGTGGTGGTCGAGGACGGGTGCGGCGACGGAGGAGGAGCCGGGCTGGCGTTCGCCGCTGGAGCGGGCGTAGCCGCGGCGGCGGATGGCCGTGAGGTCCTTGCGGAGGGCTTCGGGATCGGCGGGGGTGGCGTCGGTCAGCCGGGTGAGCGGGGCCCGGTCCAGATAGGCGGTGATCTCGTCGTCGGGCAGGAAGGCCAGGAAGGCCTTGGAGGAGGCGCCCGCGTGCAGCGGGTAGGGCACGCCCAGCCGGACCGCCATGATGACCTCCCGGGCGGGGGTGACCTGGTCGACGTAGACCCGGCTGTCCCCGGTGCGGATGGAGAGGGTGGCGGTCTCGTCGCTGAGCCGGGAGAGGCGGGTGAGTTCGGGGGCGGCGAGGCGGCGGACGTCGATGCGGTCGAGGTAGGCGAGTCCGAGGCGCATGGTGGAGAGCCCGAGGGCGTACCGCCGGGTGTCCTCGTCGAGTTCGACGAGGCCGCGCAGCCGCAGGGAGGTCAGGATCCGGTGGACGGTGGGCTTGGAGAGTCCCAGCCGGTCGGCGATCTCCGTGACGCCGAGGGTGACGGCGCCGGGTTCGGCGAAGAGCAGCAGGACATCGGCCGAGCGTTCGACGGTGGACGCGCTCTGGCTGCCGCCCGCGGAGCCGCGGGGCGTCGCGGCCGGGGTCGGCGCGGCGGCCGTGGCCGCGGTCGGGGTGTCGGTGGAGGTCTCGGTCGGCATGCGCGTCCCCTGCCCGTGGAGCGGTCGTGGTCTGGTGTCCGGACGGTTTCCGCGCGGCGCGGCGGGTGCCGCCCGGGCCCGGCCGGTCCGGGACCGCGGCGTCCGCCGCGGTGGTCCCGGACCGGCCGGAGTGCATTCCGATCATAGGAACGTGGTTCCGTCCGCGGCGCCGCGGGGTCTCAGCCGAACAGTGCCCGGACATCGGGTGCCGTGGCCAACGAGCCTACGGCCTCGGCGAGTTGCCGGGCACGTTCCGGGGTGGTGCCGCGCTCGGCGTTGAGCAGGAACTTGGTCAGCAGCTCGGCGCGGCTCAGCGGATGCCCCGGGCCGCCGCGGGAGGAGTCGACGCGTTTCTCCAGCAGCGCGCCGCCCCGGGTGCGGACCCTCAGGACGGCCGCGAAGGCGGTGGGGAAGATCTCGCCCGCCCGGTCGTCGGCGAAGCAGGTGACCCGGGCGGCGAGGTCCAGCCGCCGGGGGTCGGCGAGGGTTTCGGGGGTGAAGTCGTCGAGGTGGATGCCGAGTCCGCCGCCGCCGAGCAGGGCGGTGGCGACGGTGAACGGGCCGGAGAACTTGGCGTGGTAGGGGGTACAGGGCCGGATCTTCTGGTCCCGGGGTTCGGCCACGGTCCGCAGTACGGGCGCGGCCAGTCCCAGTTCGGCGGAGACGATGTCGCCGGGGTCGAGGCCCTCGGCGCGCAGGGCGAGGGCGCAGTCGACGGCGGGGTGGGTGAAGTGGTTGGAGGGGTAGGGCTTGTAGACGGTCCGCAGGGTCTCCCAGCGCTCGCCGAGGCCGCCGAGCAGGGCTTCGCTGTCGCAGGTGCCGTCGAGCCAGGCCCGGAAGAAGCCGAAGCGGCCTTCGAGGACGGTCGGCGGGCCGGTGATCCCGGCCCGGGCGAGGGCCGCCGCCATCACTCCGGAGTGGGCGGCCCAGCCGCAGTGGATCCGTTTGACGGTGCCGCCGGTGCGGTTGGCCTCCAGGATTCCGGCGCCCATGCTGGCGGCGATGCCGATGGCGTCGGCGACGCCTTCCTCGCCGAGTCCGTGGAGCAGGGCGGCGGCGGCCGCGGCGCCGAGGGTGCCGCAGATGGACGTGGCGTGCTGGCCCTTCTCGAAGAAGAGGGAGTTGCGGATCCCGGGTACGTACGACGCCATGCCGAGGCGGTTGCAGATCTCGGTCCCGGCGGCGACGGCGGCCAGCAGCCGGGCGCCGCTCGCCCCGGTCTCCTCGGCGGCGGCGAGGGCCGCGGGCACCACGGACGCGCTGGGGTGCAGCACGGACGGGAGGTGGGTGTCGTCGAAGTCGAGGGTATGGGCGAGGGTGCCGTTGACCAGGGCGGCCTGGGCCGCCGGGAACCGGCCGGGCTCGCCGAGGACACCGGCCACGGGGCTGCCGCCCATGGCGCGCACGGTGTTCAGCACCGCCTGCGCGGGACCCCCCTCGGCCCGGCCCGCGAGGCAGTTGCCGACGACGTCGAGGATCCGGCCGGTGATATCGCCGGCGACCTCGGCGGGCAGCCCCCGGTCCCGGCAGTCCACGGCGAACCGGGCCAGCCGCTGGACCGCGGTACGGGAGTCGGCGTGGTCGCCGGGCGGGGCGGGGACGGGTTCCGCCGGGGCGGCGGGCGTACGGGGGTTCGCGGTCATCACCGGTCACCCCCGGCCGTGCCGGGCCGGTCCGCCGGGGCGCCGGGGACGTCCGGCGGGACATCCGCGGCCGGAACGTCTCCGGCCGGCACGTCCGGAGCTGCCGAAGGGGGCCGTGACCCGCGGCCCGGACCGGCAGCCGCCGGGCCGGGCGCGGCGGACGCCGGGGGCGCGGCACCCGGCGCCGGGGACGGGGACCCGCTCGGGAACGGACCCGGGGCCGGGGGGAGGGACGGGTCCGGCCCTGCTGCCGTTCTCCGTCCGGGCTCCGGGCCCGGGTCCCGTTCCGGGTCCGGGGCCGACACGGGCTCCGGCACGGGCCCGGGCTCCGGGTCCGGCAGCAGGGCGAGCGGGCGGACCGGGGCGCCGGTCGCGCCGACGACCGGCAGCGGGTTGAGCACCAGGGTGAACTCCCGTGCCCCGCTGTCGAGGAGTTCGCCGAGCTTCATGGTCTCCACGATGTTGATACCCGATTCGACCAGCAGGATCCGGTGTACGGGGAGGGTGGCGTGGCCGCGGCCCGGGGCCAGGTGCTCGAAGGCGATCGTCTCGCCGCCGACCGCCCGGGGGCGCAGTCCGGCCAGCCAGTGGCCCGCGGCCTCCCCCGGCCCCGGCACCCCCTTCTCCCGGCCGGTGAAGGTGTCGGCGTCCGCCCAGTGGCGGGACCAGCCGGTGCCGATCAGGAGGACGTCGCCGGGGCGGGGGTCGAGTCCGGCGGCCGCGCGTTCCAGATCGCCGGGGGTGATCTCGTATCCGGCGGGCAGGACCGGCACTCCGTGTACGGCGGCGACGTCGAGCAGCAGGGCCCGGCCGACGTACGGCTCGAAGGTGTCGATGCCCAGGGCGGCGAAGCCGAGGTGGTCGCTGATGTCGGCGGGGCGCGCTCCCCCGTACAGCAGACCGTCCTGGGAGACATGGGCGAGGGCGTCGACATGGGTGCCGACATGGCCGCCCATCACGATGATCTCGTTGGCGGCCGAGCCGCCGTCGGGGCGCCGCAGATCGCCGTGGCGGCGTTCCAGGGCCATCCGGAACGGGGGGTGGTTGGGCGACTGGGGCATGCCGCGCCGCAGGGGCTGGGCGAGGTCGATCGTACGCATCGTCAGATGACGCCCTTCGCATGGAGTCGGTCGAGGTCGTCGGGGCCGAGGCCGAGCCGTTCGCCGTAGACCTCGGCGTTGTGGGCGCCGAGGGCGGCTCCGGTGCTGCGGATCGAACCGGGGGTCTCGGAGAGCCGGAAGAGGACGTTCTGCATCCGCAGGGGGCCGAGGTCCGGGTCGTCGACGGTGGTGATGGTGTCCAGGGCCCGGTACTGGGGGTCGTCGAAGACGTCCCGGATGTCGTAGACGAGGGCGACCGCGGCCTGGGCCTCCTCGAAGGCGGTGACGACTTCGGCGGCGTCGCGCGCGGCGATCCAGTCGCCGACGTGGGCGTCGAGGAGGTCGGCGTGGGCGGCGCGCCCGGCGCCCCCGGCGAACCAGGGTTCGGCGATGACCTCGGGCCGGCCGACGAGCCGCATCACGCGTTCGGCGATGTTCTGCGCGCTGGTGGAGACGGCCACCCAGCGGCCGTCTCGGGTGCGGTAGGTGTTGCGGGGGGCGTTGTTGGCGGACCGGTTGCCGGTACGTTCCTGGACCCGGCCGAGCTGGTCCCAGATCATCGGCTGCGGGCCCAGCAGGGTGACCAGCGGTTCGATGATGGCCAGATCGACGATCTGGCCGCGGCCGCCGCTGTCCCGGTGCCGTAGGGCCATCAGGATGGCATTGACGCAGGTCAGTGCGGCGATGCCGTCGGCGAGACCGAAGGGCGGCAGGGTGGGCGGGCCGTCGGGTTCGCCGGTGGCGGCGGCGAACCCGCTCATCGATTCGGCGAGGGTGCCGAAGCCGGGGCGGCGGGCGTACGGCCCGAACTGGCCGAAGCCGGTGACCCGGGCGATCACCAGCCGGGGGTTCAGCCGCTGGAGGTCCTCGGGGGCGAGCCCCCAGCGCTCCAGGGTGCCGGGGCGGAAGTTCTCGATGAGGACGTCCGCGTCGGCGGCGAGGGAGCGCAGCAGCTCCGCGCCCTCCCCGGTGCCCAGATCGCAGGTGACGGCCTTCTTGTTGCGGCCGAGCATCTTCCACCAGAGGCCGTGTCCGTCCTTGGCGGGGCCGTGGGTGCGGGACGGGTCGCCCTTGGCCGGATGCTCGACTTTGATGACATCCGCGCCGAAGTCGCCGAGGACGGTGGCCGCGAGGGGCCCGGCGAACAGGGTCGCCAGGTCCAGGACGACGGTCCCGGCGAGCGGGCCCGCGGGCGTCGCCGCCGGATTGGGCCAAGGGTCCGGTTCCAGGTCGGGCCGACTGGTCGGGTGCTGCTCCGGTTCGGGGGTCGGACCCCTTTCCATCTGTGCGTTCGAGTCCTGATGCGGTTCCGGTCGCAGCTTCTGCCGCGGCTTTGGATGTGATTCCGGTTCGGCGGGTGGACGGGGGGTGTCGGGATGCGGAAGCGGTGCCGGCGGAGCCATCGGTCCTCCCGGGGGACGAGCTGTTCCTGGACGGTCCTGGACTGCGGGTCCGTTCCGCTGGACGGAACGCCGTTACGAATTCTCGGTCATGACCCTGGCGCTTGAATGTAGAACGGCGTTACGTTTTTTGGAACAGGCCCGGCAGCAGCGGCCCTTCACCACGGAGGAGGTGATGGCCGGTCGGCTCTTCCTGACCGGCCCGATCCGTATGACTCGATACGACCTGCTCGTCAAGAACGGCCGACTGGTGATCCCGTACCACGGTGAGGTCCGCGCCGACCTCGCGGTCTCCGGCGGCCGGATAGCGGCCATCGGCGACGATCTGCCGGCCGCCGACGCGGCCGAGGTGCTGGACGCCGCGGGCCGTGCGGTGCTCCCCGGCGCCGTGGACGCCCACTACCACCTCGGCATCTACCGGGATCTCGGGCTGGACGCGGCTGAGGAGACCCGTTCGTCGCTGGTCGGCGGGGTGACCTCGGTGCTCTCGTACTTCCGCACCGGCCAGCACTATCTGAACCGCACCGGGCCCTACAAGGAGATCTTCCCCGAGGTGCTGGCCGCGGTGGCGGGCCGCTCCTACACCGACTACGGCTTCCATCTGGCGCCGATGACCGTCGACCAGATCTCCGAGATCCCGTCCCTGGTCGCCGACCACGGGATCACCTCGTTCAAGTACTACATGTTCTACAAGGGCTTCGACCTCGCGGCGAACAGCCGGGACGCCCGGTCCTTCACCATGGGCGACGAGTACGACCTGGGGCATCTCTATCTGATCCTCGAACAGCTCGCCCGCACCCAAGCGGACCATCCGGAGCTGCGGCTCTCGCTCTCGCTCCACTGCGAACAGGCCGAGCTGATGCGGGTGTTCATCGACCGGGTGCGGGCGAGCGGGGCGCCGCAGAATCTGCGGGCCTACTCGGACGGCCGGCCCCCGCTGACCGAGGAGGTCGCCATCGGCGAGGCGGCGACCCTGGCCGCGCACGCGGGCGCCCCGGTCAATCTGCTCCATCTCTCCAGCACCGAGGCGCTGGAATCGGCGCTGGCCGCGCGCCGCCGGTACGGCACCGATATGCGGTTCGAGGTCACGCTCCACCATCTCTGTCTCGACCACGAGACGCTGGACGCCCGCGGCGGGCTCGGCGGCAAGGTGAATCCGCCGATCCGTACCGCCCGGGACGCCGAACGGCTCTGGGAGGGGGTCCGGGACGGGTCCGTCGACTGGGTCGCCTCGGACCACGCCTGCTGTATGGAGGAGGAGAAGGGGGACGAACTCTGGCCCGCGCGGCCCGGGTTCGGCGGCAGCGCGCTGCTCTACCCGGTACTGCTGAGCGAGGGGCACCACCGCCGGGGGATCCCGCTGACCAGGATTGCCGAGCTGGTCTCGGCCCGGCCGGCCCGGGCGTACAACCTCTGGGGCCGCAAGGGCAGTCTGGCCGTCGGCTACGACGCCGACTTCACGGTCGTCGATCTGGAACTGGAGCGCGAGGTGCGGTCCGAGCTGCTGCTCTCGGGCCAGGACCACTGTCCGTTCGAGGGCGTCCGGGTCCGGGGCTGGCCGGTGGCGACGGTGGTCGGCGGACGGATCGCGTACCGGCTCGGCGACGGCGGACCGGAGGTCGCGGATGAGCCCTCGGGCCGCTATCTGCGCCGCGGCTGACCGGCGGCTCCCCGGGCGCCCCGGCCACCGGGGCGGGCCGTGAGGTCCGCGCTGTACGTCCCCGGCGACGCGCCCCGCAAACGGGAGAAGGCCCTCGGTCTCGACACCGACGAGATCATCGTGGACCTGGAGGACGCGGTACCGCCGGAGGCGAGGGCGGGAGCCCGGGCCGATGTCGCCGCGTGGCTGGCGCGGGCCGCGCCCGGAGCCGTACCGAGGATCTGGGTACGGGTGAATCCGGGGCCCGCCGGTATCGAGGACGCCGCCGCGGTGACGGTGCCCGGGGTCGCCGGAGTGGTCGCGGCGAAAACGGACTCGGCCGCGGGGCCGGCCGCACTGGGGGCCCCGCTGCGGGCCGCCGAGGAGCGGTACGGGCTGCCCTCGGGCACCTTCGGCATCGTCGCGCTGATCGAATCGGCGGCGGGCGTACTGGCGGCGCCCGGCATCGCCCGGGCGCCCCGGGTGGTCCGGCTCCAGCTCGGCGAGGCGGACCTGCGGGCCGGACTCGGCGTCGAACCGGGCCCGGAGGGGCTGGAGCTGCTGTACGCGCGCTCCAGGATCGTGCTGGCGTCGGCGGCCGCCGGGCTCGTACCACCCCCGGCGCCGGTGAGCACGGACGTCCGGGACACCGAAGCGCTGCGACGGTCGACCCTGGCCTTCCGCAGACTGGGATTCCGGGGCCGCGCCTGCATCCATCCGGCACAACTGCCGGTCGTCAAGGAGGTCTTCACACCGGACGAGGGCCAACTGGCCCGCGCCCGTGACCTGGTCGAACGGTATGAGCGGGCGCTGGCGTCGGGGGCCGCGGTCGGCCTGGACGCCGACGGCCGGCTGATCGACGAAGCAGTGGTGCGCTCCGCCCGCCGACTGCTCTCGGGAACCTGAACACCCACCGTTCCACTGCCTGTTCATTACCGGCACAGGCACCCGCGCGGCGGATTCACGCCACGAAACCCCGCCCGGCCCCCCGATTTTCGGCCGGACTCATTCGGCCAAAGGTATTGACGGCCTGTCGGCAAAGTTGTTTTATCCCCTAACAACTGGGAGGCAATCATGCCAGATGTCCTTGTTGCCGGTGCGGGCCCCGTGGGCCTGACCACCGCTCTTCTGCTCGCCGAACACGGTCTGTCCGTCGAGGTGTTCGAAGCCGCCGACGCGATCAGCACCCAGCCGCGGGCCTCCACCTTCCATCCGCCCACCCTCGACCTGCTCCACCGGCTCGGGCTCGCCGAACCCCTGATCGCCCAGGGTCTGAAGGCCCCCGTCTACCAGCACCGGGACCGCGAACGCGGGCTCGTCGCCGACTTCGACCACGCGGTCCTGGCCCGGGACACCGGCTTCCCCTTCCGGCTCCAGGCCGAACAGCACAAGCTCTGCGCCCTGCTGCTGGACCGGCTCGGCGACCGGGTCCGGTTCGGGCACCGGGTGCTCGGGGTCTCCCAGGACGACCGGGGGGCCGTGGTCTGCGCCGAGGGCCCCGACGGGCCCCTGATCACCACGGCCGGGCATCTGATCGACGCGGGCGGCGCGCCCGGCGCCGTCCGGCAGGCCCTGGACATCGGCTTCGAGGGCTTCACCTACGAGGACCGCTATCTGGTCCTGCTGACCGACTTCCCCTTCGAGGACCATCTCGAAGGACTGGAGAAGGTCGCCTATATCTCCGACCCCGACGAGTACGTCGTCCTGCTGCGGGCCCCGGACGCCTGGCGGGTGCTCTTCCCCGTACGGGAGGACATCACCGACCCGGCGGAGTGGGAGCGGATGCTCCAGGGCGTCGTGGCCCGCCCGGAGCCGTACCGCGTTCTCCACCACCAGCTCTACTCGGTCCACCAGCGGGTCGCCGAACGCTTCCGGGCCGGCCGGGTGCTGCTGATCGGCGACGCCGCGCACATCAACAGCCCCATCGGCGGGATGGGCATGAACAACGGCATCCACGACGCCTTCGCCCTCGCGGCGGCGCTGCGCCCCGGCGGCCCGGCCGGGGACGGCTCCGCGCCCTGGACGGACGAGGCACTCGACTCCTGGGCGGACCGCCGGCGCCGTACCGCCCTCGAATACGTCAAGGTCATCACCGACCGCAACGCCCGCGCGCTCGGCGAGAAGGACCCGGAGCGCAGGCTCGCCGCCCAGCGGGAACTGGCGGCCACCGCGGCCGACCCGGCGAAGGCCCGGGACTGGCTGCTGGACGCGTCGATGCTGCGCGCGGTCCGCGGACAGGGTCTGCTGCCGTGCTGAGGATCGGCGGCCGGCGGGCCGGGTTCGCGGTCCTCGTCCCCTCCACCAATACCGTGGTGGAGGCCGAGTACCAGGCGCTGGCCCCGCCCGGGGTCGTCGTCCACACCGGCCGGATGCTGGTCCCCGCGCCGTCCGTGGCCAGCGACGACGACACCACCCGGCTGCTCGCCGACGTCCGCCGGGGTGTGCCCGGGGCCCTGCGCTCGGTGCTCACCTGCCGGCCGGACCGGGTACTGCTCGGCATGTCCGCCCCCACCTTCTACGGCGGGACCGAGGGTGCCCTGAAGTACGAGGCGGAGGTCGCTGCCCTGGCCGGGGTGCCCGCGACCGCCGGATCGACCGCCTGCACCGCGGCGCTGCGGGCCCTGGGCGCCCGGCGGATCGCGGTCCTCAGTCCCTACCGTCCGGTCAACGACGCCGAGGTGCGGCGCTACTTCACCGAAGCCGGGTTCACCGTGACCGGACTGCGGTCGCTGCTCTGCACCTCGGCCACCCAGATCGCCGAGGTCGGCGAGGAGGAGATCGTTCCCGTCGTCATGGAGCTGGCGGCCACCGGACCCGACGCGATCGTGCAGGTCGGCACCAACCTCTGGTTCGCGGGTCTCGCCGCCGAGCTGGAGGAACGGCTCGCCCTGCCGGTGGTCGCGATCAACACCGCCACCCTCTGGACGGCCCTGCGCGCGCACGGCATCACCGACCGGGTCGAGGGCGCCGGCCGGCTGCTCGCGGAACACTGAAGGGAAGACCGTATGCCCACCCCCGTACCGCCCGTCCCCGTGGCCTCCGCCACCACCCGCTCCCGCGGCCCCGCGGCCCCCGCCGCTTCCGGCGGCCCGAACGGCACCACCGGCACCACCGGCAGTACCAACAGCACCGACAGCGGAACGGGCGACGAGCCCGGCGCTCCGGCGCCGCGGCCCGCCGAGTCCGTGATCGTCGGCCCGATCGACGGGCGGCCGATCGGGCGCGCCGAGCGGATGACCGCGGACGCGGTCGCCCGTGCCTACGACTCCGCGCGCGCCGCGTTCGACGACTGGCGCGCGATGCCCGCCGAGCGCCGGGGCCGGATCCTGCTCCGCGCCGCCGAACTGCTGGACAGCCGGGTGGAGGACTTCGCCCGCACCGAGACCCTGAACACCGGGAAGCTCCTCAAGGACACCCGGCGCGAGGCCACCCGCGCCGCCGCCTGTTTCGCCTACTACGGCGGGCTCGCGGACAAGGTCACCGGGGACACCCTGGACGTCCCGGGCCCCTTCCACACCTACACCCGGCGGGAGCCGTACGGGGTGGCCGTCGGGATCATCCCGTGGAACGTCCCCTATGTCTTCGCCGCCAAGAAGATCGCCCCCGCGCTGGCCTTCGGCAATGTCAGCCTGCTGAAACCCGCCGAGGAGACCCCGCTGACGGCGCTGATGCTGGCGGAGGTGCTCGCCGGGGCGGGGCTGCCGGACGGGGTGGCGCAGATCGTCACCGGGGGCGCCGACACCGGCCGGGCCCTGGTGTCGGACCCGCGCGCCGATCTGATCGTGTTCACCGGTGCCGACAGCACCGGGCGGGTGATCGCCGCCGAGGCGGCGGCCCGGCTCACGCCGACCGCGATGGAGCTGGGCGGCAAGTCGCCGCAGATCGTGTTCGCCGACGCGGACCTGGACGGGGCGCTGGCGTCCGTACTGCTGGGGGCGTTCAGCGCCACCGGCCAGATGTGCATCGCCGGTTCCCGGCTGCTGGTCCAGCGGGAGGTGTACGAACCCTTTGTCGCCCGGCTGCGGGAGGCCGTGGCGGGGCTCAGGGTCGGCGATCCCCGGGAGCGGTCCGTGCAGGTGGGGCCGCAGGTCACCGCGGCGCAGCGGGACAAGACGCTGCGGATGGTCGAGGCGGGTCTCGCCGAGGGCGCGGTCCGGGCGGCGGCCGCCCCGGTGCCGGACGACGAGCGGCTCGCGAACGGTTTCTACGTACCGCCGACGCTCTTCACCGGGGTGGACCCGGAGATGACGGTGATGCGGGAGGAGATCTTCGGTCCGGTGCTGGCGGCGATGCCGTTCGACACCGAGGAGGAGGCGGTGGAGCTGGCCCACGCCACCGACTTCGGCCTCGCGGCGGGCGTCTGGACCACGGACCTGGGGCGGGCCCACCGGATGGCGGGCCGGCTGCGCGCGGGCACGGTCTGGCTGAACACGTACCGGATGCTCTCCGACAGTGTGCCGTTCGGCGGGGTCGGCCGGTCGGGGTACGGCCGCGAGGGCGGGCCCGACGCCGTCCATCTCTACACCTGGACCAAGAGCGTCTGGACGTCCACCGAGCCGGGGCCGCCGCCCGGCTACGAATTCTGACCCGCCCCCTTCCCGGCAGCACCCGCGGGACTCCCGCCACGGCCCCCGGCGCACCGCCCGGTACCGAACGCCCCGGAGCCACCTCTCAGTACCCCGCCGTGACACGGCTTCACGCACCACGGCACCACACCCGTACCCGGATCACCGGACCTGGAGTAGTCACCATGCTGATCGTCCTCGCGGGAGCCACCGGCCGTACCGGCCGCAGGCTGATCCCGCTGCTCACCGCCGCCGGGCACGCCACCCGCGCGCTGACCCGTTCCGAAGGACCGGTGCCCGGCGCCGAGGCGCACCGCTGCGATCTGGCCGGGGCGAGCCCCGGGGAGCTGGACCGGGCGGTCGCCGGGGCCGGTGCGGTGATCTGGCTGGCCGGGCCGGGCGGGGGTTCGGTGGAGGGGGCCGAGCGGCTCGACAACACCGGCTGCTGCGCCCTGATCGACGCCTGTGTACGCCAGGGGGTGAAACGTTTCGTCCTGGTCACTTCGAAGGGCACCGACGCCCCGGAGCGCGCCCCGGAGTTCCTCCGCCCCTATCTGGAGATCAAAGCCAAGGCGGAGACCCATCTGGCGGGCAGCGGACTGGAGTGGAGCGTGCTGCGGCCGGGCGGACTCACCGACGAGGAGCCCACCGGGCGGGTCGTCCTGGGCGAGGGACTGGACCGGGGGAAGGTGACCCGCGCCGATGTGGCGGCGGTCGTCGCGGAGCTGGTCGGCCGTCATGACCAGACGGGCCGGGCCGTGGAGGTGCTGGGCGGCGAACTCGCGCCGGCGGCGGCCTTCGAGGCGATCACCCCGGTGGTCAACATCGTCGACTTCCTCTTCGATCTGCGGCGGCTCGGCCGGGTGCATCTCGCCGTCTTCGGCGGCAGCACCGGGGAGGCCATGGCGGAGGCGAAGGTCCACTTCACCGACTGGCAGGTCAGCGAGCGGTACGTCAACTACTTCGAAGGCCCGGAGCTGCACTTCTCCCGGCGGACCCGCTGGCGGCTGGAGTTCGGCGAGGGCCCGGGCCGGCACTCGGGCAAGCCCGAGTACTGGGTGATGGTCCACAACGAACGGGGCGAGGGCGTGTTCCGGTTCGGGCTGCTGCGGCCCGAGGGCTCGGAAGAGCACGATCCGGAGCTGGTCGCCGCCTACCGGGTCTTCCGGGACCACTACACGAGCAAGCAGACACCGTCCGCACCCGGCCCGCGGTGAGCGGCCCGGCCCTGGAAGGGAGGTTCCGTTGGCAGGCCATGTACTGCGCCGGGCGGCCGCCATGGCGGTGGTCCTCCTCATCGTCCTGACCCTGGTCTTCTTCCTGATGCGGATGGCGCCGGGCAGCCCGGCCTATCTGATCGTCGGGGCCGACGCCACCGAGGCCGAGATCGCCCAGGTGGAGCGGGAGCTGGGGCTCGACCGGCCGCTGTTCGTCCAGTACGCGGCGGAGCTGGGCCGGATCCTCACCGGGGATCTCGGGGACTCCATCTTCACCGGGGATCCGGTGGTCCACGAGCTGATGCTCCGGCTGCCGGTCACCCTGGAACTGACCGCCGTCTCGCTGGTGTTCTGGATTCCGCTGGCCCTGCTCGCCGGCCGGTACGCGGCGGCCCGCCGCGACACCGCCGCGGACGCGGCCGTACGGGTGATCGGCAATCTCTCCATCGCCGTCCCCAGCTTCTGGCTCGGCGCCCTGCTGATCCTGCTCTTCGGGCTCTATGTGCCGGGAGTGCTGCCGTCCAGCGGCTGGGTCGGCTTCGGCGAGGACCCGATGGGCCATCTGCGGGCCCTGGTGCTGCCCGCGTTCGTCCTGGGGCTGGGCACCTTCGGGGTCACCGCGAGCACCCTGCGGGTCTCCATGCTCGAAGCCGTCCGTACCGACTACGTCCGCTTCGGCCATGCCATGGGCCTCTCCGAACGGCGCATCCACCACTCGCTCGCCTTCCGCAACTCCCTGCTGCCCACCACCGCGGTCGTCGGGCAGCTCGTCGGGGTCATGCTCAGCGGCTCGGTCCTGATCGAGAACCTCTTCAACCTGCCCGGTATGGGGCGGCTGCTGGTCGACGGCATCCGCCGCCAGGACTATCCCCTGGCGGTCGGCGCCACGCTCGCCCTCGCGGTGTTCTTCCTGCTCGCCAATCTGATCGTCGACATCCTCTACGCGGCGCTCAACCCTCGCGTACGGCAGAAATTCGCAGGTACCTGAGCCATGACGACCATCTCCCAGCCACGTATCCGCGTCCGGTCCCGGCCCCGGCGGCGCGTCACCGTCCAGGGCCGCCACATCAAACCGCTGACCCTGCTCGGGGTCGCCCTCGTCACCGGCTATCTGCTCTTCGCGGCCTTCGGGCCGCTGTTCACCCCCGATCCGCTGGCCCGCACCGGAGCGCCGCTCGAAGGCCCGTCCGCCGCCCACTGGTTCGGCACCGACCACCTCGGCCGCGATCTGCTGTCCCGGGTCGCGTCCGGGGCCCGGGTCTCGGTCCTGGTGGCCGTGTTCAGCGTCGGCATCGGGCTGCTGGTCGCCCTGCCGCTGGGGATCGCCGCGGGCTACTGCGCCGGGCGCTGGCCCGATGAGCTGATCATGCGGGTCTTCGAGGCGATCCAGACCGTACCGCTGTTCGTCTTCGCCATGGTCGTGCTCGGGATCACCGGGGTCACCTCCTTCCATCTCGGCCCGGTCGAGATCGGCGCGGCGGGAAAGATCGTGCTGCTGATCGCGATCGCCGCGACGCCCTACTTCGCCCGGGTCGCCCGGGCCGCGACCCTCGCCGAGGTCCAGGAGGACTACATCTCCGCGCTCCGGCTGCTGGGTGTCCCGCGCCGCCGGATCATCGGCAACGAACTCCTGGTCAACGTGTTGCCGCCGGTCATCGTGCAGAGCTGTCTCTGGATGGCGGTCGCGGTCTTCGCGGAGGGCGCCCTGGGCTTCCTCGGGGTGGGGGTGCAGCCGCCGACCCCGACGCTCGGCGGGGTCATCGCCGACGCCACCCGCTATCTGATGGCCGGCGCCTGGTGGTACTGCGTCATGCCCGGTCTCGTCCTGCTCGTCGCCACCGTCGGCTTCGGCCTGCTCGGCGACGGCGCCAACGATCTGCTCGACCGAGGGGAGCGCTGATGAAGAGGAGCACGGGCCGGTCCGGGTACGCCCCCGGCCCCCGGAACGGGACCGGCGCCACGGCCGGGTCCCCGGCCGGGACCGAGGCCCTGCCCGACGGCGGCCCCCGCGAGCCGGGGCGTACCGCGCCACTGCTGGAAGTCCGGGACCTCAGCGTCGTCTTCGACACCTCCCGGGGCCGGGTGCCCGCGGTCCGGGACGTCTCCTTCGAACTCGCCCCCGGGGAGATCTTCGGTCTGGTCGGCGAATCCGGCAGCGGAAAGAGCACCGTCCTCTCCGCGATCATGCAACTGCTGCCGTCCGTCGCCGTCACCGACGCCTCCGCCCTGCGGTTCCGGGGCACCGATCTGCTGCGGCTCGACACCGCCGGGCTGCGGGAGATCCGCGGCACCGGCATCGGACTCGTACCGCAGCGCCCCATGACCTCCCTCAGCCCGGTCACCCCGCTGCGCAAGCAGTTGCGCTGGTTCCTCGGCGACCGCGATCCGGCGGAGGTCACCGAACTCCTCGACCAGGTCGGCCTGCGGGCCGTCGCCGAACGGCTCGACGGCTACCCCTTCGAATTCTCCGGCGGCCAGCTCCAGCGGCTGCTGATCATGCTCGCCGCGCTGGCCCGCCGCCCCGCGCTGCTCCTCGCCGACGAGCCCACCACCACCCTGGACGCCACCGTCCAGGCCCAGGTGCTGCGGCTGCTGCTGGACCTGCGGGACCGGCTCGGCATCGGCATCGTGTTCGTCAGCCACGACCTCGGGGTGATCGCCCAGGTCTGCGACCGGGCCGGGGTGATGTACGCGGGACGGCTGGTGGAGAGCGCGCCGGTCGAGGAACTCTTCGACTCGCCCCGCCACCCCTACACCCGGGCACTGCTGCGGGCCCTGCCCAGCCGCTACACCCGGGGGCACCGCATCAAGGTGATCGAGGGCTCGGCGGCCGGCGCCAACCGGCTCCCCGGCTGCGCCTTCGCGCCCCGCTGCCCGCGCGCGGACACCGTCTGCGGCGAACGGGTCCCCGAACTCCGCACGGTCGCCGGCTCCCTGGTCCGCTGCCACCACGCCGAGGAGGACGCGGCATGACCACCGTCGTCGAGGCCACCGGCCTCACCAAGCACTTCACCCTCCGGGGCCACGGCCGCCCCCTGCGGCGCGGCCGGGGCATCCGTACCGTCCACGCCGTCGACGACGTAGCCTTCCGGATCGACGGCGGCCGCACCCTGGCCGTGATCGGCGAGTCCGGCTGCGGGAAGTCCACCGTCGCCAAACTCCTCCTCGGGCTGCTCCACCCCACCTCCGGCACCATCACCGTCGCCGGGGAGCGGCGGATCCAGCTCGTCGCCCAGAACCCCTGGTCCGCGCTGAACCGGCGGAAGACCATCGGGCACGCCCTCGACCAGCCGCTGCGCATCCACCGCCGCGACCTCGACGCCCGGGGGCGCGCCGCCCGGATCCGGGAACTGCTGGAGCTGACCTCCCTGCCGCCCGAGTTCCTGGACCGCTATCCGGCCGATGTCTCCGGCGGCGAGCTCCAGCGGGTCACCATCGCCCGGGCGCTGGCCGCCGAACCCCGGGTCCTCGTCCTCGACGAGCCGACGGCCAGCCTCGACGTCAGCGTCAAGGCCGGACTGGTCAATCTGCTCTGCGACCTCCGCGACGACCTCGGGCTGACCTATCTGCTGATCACCCACGAGATCGACGTGGCCCGGCTGCTCGCCGACGAGGTCCTGGTGATGTATCTGGGGCACGTCGTGGAGTCCGGCGACGCCGACGCCGTCTTCGACCGGCCCGCCCACCCCTACACCCGGTCGCTGCTGGACAGCGTCCCGGTGCCCGATCCGCGGCGCCGCCGGACCCTGCTGCCGCTCACCGGGGACGTACCGTCCGCGGTCGACCCGCCCAGCGGCTGCCGCTTCCGCACCCGCTGCCCGCACGCCGTCGACGACTGCGCCGGGGACCGACCCGCCGCCCGCTCCGTCGCCCCCGGCCACACCGCCGCCTGCCCGCTGACCGCCTGACGGCCGCCGACACCGAACAGGAGCCCGTCATGACACCGTCCACCACCAGGAGAACCATCGGCCCCAACCGCCGTCCCAGCCGCCGCGATCTGCTGCGGACTGCCTCGGCACTCGCCGCCGGAGCCGCCGTCGCCGCATGCAGCGACCCCGACGCCGGCGGCAGCGCATCCGGTTCCGGCACCCTGTCCGTCGGACTCTTCGAGATCCCCGTCGGCTACGCGCCCCTCTACTCCAACTCGCAGAACGTCCGCTGGGTCACCGAGCCCGCCACCGACGCCCTCTGTACCCACGACAGCACCGGGAAGCTGGTGCCCCAGCTCGCCGCCGCCCTGCCGGAGGCCGGACCCGGCGGGGTCTCCTGGACCGTACGGCTCCGCCAGGGGGTCCGCTTCCACAACGGGGACGAGCTGACCGCCGAACACGTCGCCGCCGGGCTGAACTTCATCCCCGGCAGCCGGGGCAAGAGCCAGTTCCTCTCGCTGCTGTCGCCCTGGTTCAAACAGGCCGTCGTGGTCGACCCGACGACCGTCCGGATCGAGCTGCGCATGCCGTACGGCATCCTGCCCGACCAGCTGGCCCGGATCCCGGTCAGCCACAAGGACTTCATGGCCGAGAAGGCCGAGCTGGTGGCCACCGGACCGTTCCGGGTGGACAAGGTCGTCACCGGGCAGTCCATGCGGCTGGTCCGCTTCGACGGCTACTGGGGCGGCAAGCCCGCCCTGCGGGCGATCGAGATGACCTCCGTACCGGATCCGTCCACCCGGCTGGTCAATCTGCGCGAGGGCCGGATCCATATCGCCACCGGGGTACAGCCCGTCGATGTCGCCGGTATCCGCCGCGACGGCTCGCTGCGGCTGCACGCGGTCCAGGGCACCGGCGGCGTACGGGCCATGATGAACCTGACCCGCCGCCCCTTCGACCGGCCCGACTTCCGGCGCGCCCTGGCCTTCGGCATGGACCGCGAAGGGGTGCGGGAAGCCGTCTTCCACGGCCGGGCCCGCACCGCGCAGGGCCCCCTCGGCCCCCTGGTCACCGGTCACGAGCCGGAGTACCGGCCCTATCCGGAACGGGCCGATCTGGACCGGGCCGCCGAACTCCTCACCCGCTCCGGGATCCCCCGCGGCACCACCTTCCGGATCATGGTGTCGACCAGCGGCGCCGCCCGCGACATCGCCCAGGTACTGGCCGAGAACTGGGGCAGGCTGGGGCTCAAGGTGAGCCTGGACGTCGCCGACCCGGCGAACTGGAACCGCCGCTGGCTGGTCCGGGACTACGACATGTCCCTCACCGTGCAGGAGTACGGCCTGGTCGGCGGAGTGATGCCGCTCTCCCAGTTCACCGTCTACCGCGGCGCTTCCCGGCAGAACCCGGGCTACCGCGACGCCGCCTACGACCGGGACTTCGTCCGGCTCTTCGGCACCGCGCCGGAGGCCGAGCGCGCCCGGATCGCCGCCCGCCTCAACCGCGCCCTCACCGAGAACGCGATCGAACTGCCGCCCGTCTATCCGGAACTGCTGATGGCCACCCGGGCCGAGATCAGCGGGGTCGACGAGAAGGCCCTGACGCTCGGCCGGCTCAACCTCCGCGGTATCCGCATCGGAGGCTGACCCCCTCCCTCCGCAGCACAGCACCGCACCATCTGCGAAAGGACCCCCATGCTGGGACTGAACGACGAGCCCGTCACGGGCACCGAACGCGCCTATCTCGACTTCTACCTCGGCCTGCGGATCGGCTGGGCCAAGCTGCACCATCCGCTGCTCGACCTCTTCGACGCCCGCGCCGCGGACTGGTCCGCCGGGCACGACGGCCGCACCCCCGAGGAGACCACCGAGATCGGCGAGGTCATCGAGGACTCCGCGCTCTTCCGGTACTTCATGTACCTCCAGCGGCACACCCAGCTGCTGATGAAGTACGGCCCGCACGGCACCCATGCCTATATCGAGGCCCGCCGGGCGGAGCTGACGGAGCGGATGGCCGCCGGCGACGGCCCCGAGCTGGACCCGGACCTGCCGATGCCCGCGTACTACGCCGACACCGACTACCACCTGGAGAAGGGCGGCTACTGGCAGGACGATCTGGACGGGCCGGTCTACGACTTCGGGACCCGGATCCACTTCGCCGGACTGGAGAACGTGGGCTCCATCCACCGGGCCAAGACGGAGGCGCTGCCCCGCGGCGACTACCGGCGGATCATCGACCTGGGCTGCGGCACCGGGGACGGGACCTTCGGGCTGGCCGAGACCTTCCCCGGCGCCGAGGTCATCGGGGTCGACCTGGCCGCGCCCTTCCTGAAGTGGGCCCATCTCAAGGCCGAGGAGCGGGGGCTGCCGATCCGCTTCGTCCAGAAGGACGCGGCCGACACCGGTTTCGAGAGCGGCTCCTTCGAGCTGGCCACCTCGACGATGATCTTCCACGAGATGCCCGCGGACCATATCGCGGCCATCGTCCGGGAGAGCTTCCGGCTGCTGGCGCCCGGCGGCCGGTTCGCGATCTACACGGCGGGCGAACTGCCCACCACCTACGGCCTGTTCATGATGGATTGGCACGCCCACATCAACAACGAGCCGTTCATGTCCGACTTCTTCAGGGCCGATCTGGAGAAGCCCCTCGTGGACGCGGGCTATACGGAGGTCGCCACCACCGTGGTCGACGCGTTCCGGCACGGGGACAAGAAGGCGTACGGCTCCGCCGCTCCCCCGGACCCGCGCCGGGCCCGGGCCGGCGGCTGGCGCCTGGTCACGGGAAGGAAGCCGGTATGAAGAACCCCGCAGGCATCACGGACGGCCAGATGGTCTTCTTCGAGGACCCCGCCGTCGACAAACTCCTCGGCATGGTGCTGGCCCTGGCGGGCGAGATCTATGTCCAGCGGGACAGGATCCGGGTCCTGGAACAACTGCTCACCGACCACGGCACCCTGCCGGCCGGGGCCGCGGAGGCCTATGTGGTGCCCGACGAGGCGGCGGGCGCCTGGCGGGCCGAACGGGACGCGTACTTCGACCGGATCCTCACCCCGCTGGCCGCGGACTACCTGGGGCCGGAGGCCACCCACCGGGCCGCGGCGGCACAACACCGGGCGGCGGACGCATGAGCGGCCCCGGGGTCCCCGTCGCCGCCCCGCCCGAGGACCCGGTCGGCACACCGGTCTGGCTGACCCGGGAACCCGACCAGAGCGCCCCCGCCGTGCTCTGGCGGACCAGCATGATCACCATCCGCGCCGTGGACCAGCCGCGCGCGGTCCGCTGGTACCGCAACGTCCTCGGTTTCAAGCTGGAGTTCGACATCCCCATCCGGGTGCCGGACCGCCCCTTCCGGATGGCCGTCCTGGTCGGCCCGGACAACCGCCGCGTCGAGATCACCGGCCGGGGCGTGCCCAAGGAGCGGCCGGCGGACGTCTGGGACACCCCGGTCTCCGTCACCTACCAGGTCGACGACCTGGACGCGGTCCGGACGCATCTGCGGGCCATGCAGGTGCCGTACTTCACCCCCGAGTTCAACGGGCAGTACGGCAGGCTGCTCACCCTCCTCGACCCCGACCGGAACATCATCAAGCTCCAGGCGCCCAACGAGCGCTGTATCGCGGAGCACAACCTCGAAGACCCGGACACCCCCCGCTACCCGGAATCCCCGAAGTACGTCCCCGACCCGGAGGCGACCGATGCCTGAGACCGCGAACCAGCAGGGCGCGCCGCCCCCGGCCCGGCCCCGCCCGCCACTGCCGGACGGCTGGCGGCCCACCCTGCTCTCGCTGAGGCTGGCGAAGAAGCACCCCAAGCTCTCCCGGGCGGTGATCCGCTGGGAGATGCGCCGGGCCCCGAAGGCGACCGGACCGGGCGATCTGTCGGATCTGCTGGCCCCGGGGCAGCGGCGGCCGGCCGACTTCCCCGCGTACTACATCGCCAATCCGGTGCACCATATGAACGGTCTGCACTGGATGCATCCCTCCATGGGCTACCGGCTGGAGCGGATGGCGGAGGACTTCCCCCTCGGCAAGCGGGAGCAGATCCGCTGGTGGGTGGAGAGCCAGGTACTGGACCGGGGGGTGCGGCCGCGGCGGATCCTGGAGGTGGGCGCCGGGACGGGCGCGACGGCCTTCGTCTACGCCCAGGTCTTCCCGGACGCCGAGGTGATCGGAGTGGACCTGTCGCCCTCGGTGCTGCGGTGGGCCCGGCGGCGGGCGAAGGAGCTGGGGATCCGGAACGTCAGCTTCTACCATATGGACGCCGGTGACCTGTCGGCCTTCGACGACGGCAGCTTCGACGTGGTCCACGAGTCGCATCTGCTGCACGAGATGCCCGCCTACCAGATCCGGCGGACGGTCGCCGAGATGGTGCGGGTCTGCGCCCCGGGCGGTTTCCTCGGCTTCTTCGACTGGGCGATCCCGGAGAACGAGCGGGACTGGCGGCAGCGCGAGGGCATGGTCCGCAACAACGTGGAGCCGTTCATGCTGGAGTACTCGCGTACGGACCATCCGAAGCTGCTGGCCGAACTCGGCTGCGAGGACGTGGTGATGGTCGAGCGGCACAGCCAGTCCGCCAGTTGGCGGGCCCGCAGGAAGGTAGCCTGAGCCGGGTGGAGAACCGCACCGACGCGTTCCTCGGATCCGAGAACCATCTCAGCGGGCTGCTGACGCTGACCTCCCGGCTCGTCCAGGACCGGCTGTCGGCGGCGCTGCGGCCGCACGGCGTGACCTACGCCCAGGCCGCCGCGCTGGTCCGGCTCTGGCGCACCCCGGACGGGCGGATGCTCCAGCACGACTTCGTCACCTCGCTGGCGCTGGCCCGGCCCTCGGGCACCCTGCTGATCGGCGATCTGGAGCGGGCCGGTCTGGTGGCCCGCTCCCCCGATCCGACCGACGGCCGGCGCCAGGTGATCACCCTCACCGGGGCCGGCCGGGAGCTGGAGGGAGAGGTGTTCGCGGTGATCTCCGGCCTCCAGCGGGAGATCGAGCTGATCGTCGGCCGGGAGGATCTGGCCCGGACGATGCGGGTGCTGACCACGGTCCTGTCGTGGCTGGAGCCCGCGGCGATGGCGGCGCTCCCCGCCCGCGACCGGGCTCCGGACCGCCGTACGGCCGGGCCCGCACTGCCGGGGCCCCGGCCGGCCGAAAGCTAGCCCGGGCCCGGAGCCGTACGGCGGGGCGGTACGCCGGGCCGGAGCCGTACGAGCGCATCGCGGGGCCGTGCACAGGGCCGGGCCCGGCGGCCGAACCGTGGTGCCGTACGGCGGGCCGGAGCCGTACGGCATACGGCGGGGGCCGTCCCGGGGAGCCGGCTGTGCTCCCCGGGACGGCCCCGGTCAACGCGGGGTCGCGGGATCAGGCGACCGGTGCGGGGAAGGTCGGGTACTCCACCCCGGAGACATGCTGGACGACCCGGATGACCTGGCAGGAGTAGCCGAACTCGTTGTCGTACCAGAGGTAGAGGATCGCGTCGTCGCCCTCGACCTTGGTGGCCCCGGCGTCGACGATCGACGCGTGGCGCGAGCCGATGAAGTCGCTGGAGACCGCGTCGGGCGCCGTGGTGAAGTCGATCTGGCGCTTCAGCGGCGAGGTCAGCGACACCTCGCGGAGGTAGTCGAGGACCTCCTCGCGGGTGGTCTCGCGCTCCAGCCGCAGGCTGAGGATGGCGATGGACACGTCCGGTACGGGGACCCGGATGGAGCTGCCGGTGATCCGGGCCTCGAGGTCGGGCAGCGCCTTGGCGACGGCCGAGGCGGCCCCGGTCTCGGTGATCACCATATTGAGCGGCGCGGAGCGGCCGCGCCGGTCGGACTTGTGGTAGTTGTCCAGCAGGTTCTGGTCGTTGGTGAACGAGTGGACCGTCTCGACGTGCCCGCGGAGCACGCCGTACTCCTCGGCCATCGCCTTCAGCGGCGGCACGATGGCGTTGGTGGTGCAGGAGGCGCAGGAGATGATCTGCTCGTCCGGCTTGATCATGTCGTGGTTGACGCCGTGCACGACATTGGGGACGTCACCCTTGGCCGGGGCGGTCAGGACGACCTTGGCGATACCGGGGCGGAGGTGCTTGGAGAGCCCCTCGCGGTCGCGCCAGCGGCCGGTGTTGTCGATGAGGATGGCGTCCTTGATGCCGTACTCCGTGTAGTCGACCGTGGTCGGGTCGTCGGAGTAGATCACCTTGATCTCGTTGCCGTTGGCGACGATCGTCTCATTGGCTTCGTCGACGGTGATCGTGCCCTGGAACTGGCCGTGGATCGAGTCGCGGCGCAGCAGCGAGGCGCGCTTGACGATGTCCTGTCCGGCGCCGCGGCGGACGACGATGGCGCGCAGCCGCAGGCCGTTGCCGGAGCCGGCCTTCTCGATCAGCAGCCGGGCGACCAGCCGGCCGATCCGGCCGAAGCCGTAGAGGACAACATCGCGGGACTCACGGCGGTCGATCTTGTTGGCGCCGGTGGCTCCGGCGACCGCCTCGGCGGTGAAGTCGGCGACGGAGAGTCCGCGGTCGTCGGCCCGGTAGGTGGCCGCGAGCATGCCGAGGTCGATCTGGGAGGGGCCGAGGTCGAGCGCGGTCAGCGCTTCGAGGAACGGCATGGTCTCGGTGACCGAAAGCTCCTCGCCCGCGATCTGCCGGGCGAACCTGTGGGTCTTGAGGATGCTGACCACCGACTTGTTCACCAGGGAGCGGCTGTGCAGCAGGACGGTGACGTCCCGCTCGCGCTGCAGCTTCCCGATGATCGGGATCATCGACTCGGCGATCTCCTCACGGTGCTTCCAGTTGGTGAACGAATCCTCAATGGCAGTCACAGGCACTTCTCTTTCGAGCTAGGTGGCGCTCATATGCTAACCACCTGATCCACCCATGATTCAAGGGGTGCCGGGTGAGCCGCACATCACCTTCGAAGGCGGCCCGCCCGGCACCCCTGGGTTCCGCCCCGGGTCCCCGGCCCTCAGGACACGGTCACCGTGAGCCGCGCGGCGGGCAGGGCGATGCCGTCCTCGGTCCGGAAGGCGAAGGTGACGGTGTGGTTTCCGGGGGCCAGGGCGGTGGAGGCGGTGAGGACCAGCCGGTGGACGGCATCCACCGCCCCGGCGGGCGCGAGGACCCCGGATGTCCGGGCCGGGACCAGCCCGGCGGGCGCGGTCGCGCTCCAGGTCACGGTATGTCCGCGCCAGTCGACGTCCTGGGCCCGCAGCCGTACGGTGGCGGAGCCGCCACGGGCGACGGTCACCCCGTTCTCGACCGGGGCGGCATGGGCGGGGAGCCGGTAGGCGGCGTGTCCGTCGCGGTGCGCGAGGGTGCCGCCCCAGCGCTGGACGGACCGGATGTCCTGGAGGGCCAGCCCCCGGAAGCGGCGCTCCTCCAGCAGGGTCCGGTAGGCGGCGCGGGCCGCCGTGCGGGCGGGGGCGGTCGGTGCCGTGGTGATCGCCACATCGGCGAGCGCCAGGTCGGTATGGGACCTGAGCAGCGCGGCGACCGGGTACTCCTCCCGTCCGGCGAGCACGGTCAGGGCCCGGTCGAGCGCCGCCGCGGCGGCCCGGTAGCCGGTTTCCGCGGCCGCCGCGTAGGCGGGTGCGGAGAATCCGTCGGGGTCGGCCGTGGTCCGGGCGTAGTACTCGGCGAGATGTCCGGCGGCCGGGCCGAACCGGTCGGCCAGATATCCGGCCAGCCACTGGTCCGGGCCGGTCGCCGGGTCGCGGGCGAGCCGCGCCGAGTAGAGATGGACCGCCTCGAAGGGCAGCCAGTCGGCGGGCTCGGCGTAGGAGCCGAGGCCGTCGATGCCGAGGGAGGCGTAGAAGCGGGCGTCGGCGGCCAGGATTCCGAGCGGTCTGACCGGCAGCGACCGCCAGCGGTAGCGGCGGTTGTAGTCGTAGACCGCGAGGGGCCCCTCGGCGGCCTCGGACCAGGACCGCAGCAGCTCCGCGCGCGGGGCGTTGGTGCCGGAGGCCGGATCGTCCAGGGCGTGCAGGTAGTTGCGTTCGTACGGGGCGAAATCGATCAGCACCTCGGGGTGGAAACCGTGGCCGGGGGTGGGCGGGGCGATCGCGGCCCCGTAGGCGATGCGTTCGACCCGGACCCCGGGCAGGGCGGTGGCCAGCGCGGCGCGCAGGGTGTTCACCACATGTGCCTCGGCGTTGGCGACCGTCCCGAAGGCGGTGACCGCCGCGGCGGGCCAGGTCGCCGTGTCCGGGGGCCAGGCGTCGAAGACGGCGATCTCGGGGCGGGCGGTCAGATGGGCGACGACGGCCCGGACATAGGCGTCGAGGGCGTCGGGGTTGTGGACGTCGAAGACGCTCGCGCCGCCGGTGTAGTAGGCGGGGTACCGCTCGCGGGGCAGGAAGCTCTCGTAGCCGTGGCCGCCGACCTCGACGACGATGCCGCGGCGGGCTGCCTCCGGGGCCACGGCCGCCCGGACCCGGTCCCAGGTGATCACGCCCCAGTGGTTGTAGTCGGAGGGGTGGACAAGGGTGTTGAGCCGGTTCTTCGCCATCCAGTCGAGCAGCAGGACCAGCCCTTCGGCGGTGTGGCTGGTGCCCTCCTCGACGTACTTGCGCCGCCAGGTCCAGGCGGGTTCCTCGACCGTGCCGGGGGTGCCGGACAGGACCAGGCCGGGATCGCGCGGTATGCGCTCGGCACGGCCCTGATAGGCGGGGAAGGCGGGGGCGAAGAACCGGACCCCGGCACGTTCGAGGAGTGCGTAGACGGCGTAGAGCACCGCCCGCGGTCCGTGTCCGGCCGCGAGTGCGCCCGTCGCGCCGACGACGACGGCGTGCGCCTCCTCGCCGCGCCCGGCGAGCAGCGTCTCCCCGGCGGCGGCGAGGGCGGCGGGGACCGTGGTCCCGGCGGACGGGGGCAGCAGCGCCACGCCCCGGCCCGGCCGCACCGCGCGGTGGGTGGCCGGCCGGCGTCCGGTGATGCGTTCCAGATAGCGGGCCAGCTCCGCGGCGGCGAAGGCGACCGGGCCGGACGCGGGGTCCGGATGCTCGTCGGACGACCACCAGACGACGGTGGTCCCGGCCACCGGCAGCGGTCCGACCGATCTGCGGCGGCGGGGTCCGCGGGGGCGGTCGTGGGCGGCGGCCGGGGCCGCGCCGGCCCCCGCCGCGACGGCGGCCACGGCAGCGGTGCCCGCGGCCGTTCTCAGCAGGGTCCGGCGCTTCGGGAGGGCGCCGGGGGCGGGGGCGGGGTCGCTGGGCTCAGGAGACATGGGTACGGAGTCCTTCCGGGGCGGTCGGCGGGCGGGCGGGGTCCGGCACGGAGTCCGGGACGGGGGCGGGCTCCGGCACGGGGGCGGGCTCCGGGGCGGGGGCGCGGGACGAGGCGTTCTCCGGTACGGCGGGATCCGGGACGGGGGCATCCGGGACGGGGGCCGGGGCGGGTGGCTGACCGGTGGCTGCTCCGTCGACCGGTACGGCGGGATCCGGGGCGGGGGCCGCCGGGGCAGGGTCCGGGCCCTCCGCGGGGGTGCCGGAGGATTCGAAGGAGCCGAGGGAGGTGTCACCGGCCGGGGCCCCGGTGTCGAGCACGGCCGCCATCCAGTGGTGGAAGTTGTCCCCCCGCGCGACCAGCAGCCGGTACAGCGTCCGGACCAGCCGGTCACGGTCGCCGCGGAGCGCCGGATCGTCCCAGGCATTGCGGAGTTCATGGGGGTCGTGGTCGAGGTCGTACAGCTCACACAGGGACTCGGGATTGACGACGATCTTGAAGCGGTCGTCCCGGAGCATCCGCTGCGGATAGGGGAAGTGATGGCCGTGGAACTCGCCGACCACCTCCCGCGGCCAGTCCGCGGGCGCCGGGCCGCCGCCGGTGAGCGGCAGCAGGCTGCGGCCGTCGACGGCGGGCGCCGGATCGCAGCCCGCGAGGTCGAGAACGGTCGCGGTGAGGTCGGTGAGGCCGGCGAACTCCCGGCGGACCACTCCCCCGGGTGCGCCGGGGATCCGGAGCAGTCCGGGGATGCGGTAGACGTCCTCGTACATCGCCGGACCCTTGTCGTGCATCCGGTGGGAGCCGGTGAACTCGCCGTGGTCGGCCGTGAACAGGACCGCCGTCGATTCGTCGAGCCCCAGCTCGGTGACGGCGGCCCGGATCCGGCCGATCTGATGGTCGATCAGGGAGACATAGCCGTGGTACGCGGCGATCAGCTTCCGGTACTCGTCCTCCGTGAGCGTGTCGTGTCCCCACAGGGCGCTGTAGTTGCGCTGGACCGGGGGCTTGTTCTCGAAGGTCTCGGCGAGGGATTCGGGGAGCCGTACGGTCGCCGGGTCGATCAGGTCGTAGTAGGCATCAGGAAGCAGATAGGGCAGATGGGGGCCGAAGAAGTGGGTGGCGAGGAAGAAGGGCCGGGCCGGACCGCCGCCGTCCGCGTCGGCGGCGGCCCAGCGGCGCAGGAGTTCGATGGCCCGGGTCGCCAGATAGTGCTCGAAGGTCGCTTCCGGGGGCTGGCGCAGCCGGGCCGCCAGCAGCGGTCCGGGGCCGCCGCCGGGGAGCCGGGTCCGGACCGGATCCGTGATCGCGTACGGCGGCAGACCGTGCTCTTCGAGGTAGTCCAGGTAGTCGGGGTGGGTGACGGGGTTGTGCCAGCCGGGCAGATACGGGCCCTCGAATCCGAAGTCGGCCGGGAGACGGCGCACTCCGGTATGCCATTTGCCGATCAGGCCCAGCCGGTAACCCGCCGCCGCGAGCGGGGTGGTGAAGGTGAACTGGTCGTCGGCGAGGTCCTCGGCAAAGCCCACGTTCCGCTCGTAGTTGGCGAGCAGGCGGTGGCGGAAGGGGGCGTAGCCGGTGAGCAGGCTGGCGCGGGCCGGGGTGCAGATGGACGTGGGGGTGTAGAAGCGGTCGAGCCGGGTGCCGGAGGCGGCGAGCCGGTCGAGATGGGGAGTGTGTCCGCCGGTGGCACCGTAGGCGCCGAGGGTGTCCGTACGGTGCTGGTCGGTCATCAGGAAGAGGATGTTGCGCCGGGGAGCACCGTCGGCGGGGCGTGTCACGGGGCTGTTCACCAGGCCGTTCACCGGGCCGCCGCCCGGGTGTAGAGGTCACCGGCGTAGAACTTCTCCACGGGTACCGGGGCGTCCAGTTTGCCCGCGCGGACGAAGAAGCCCTGGAGGGCGGTGAACCAGCGGGTCACGGTGCCGTTCCGGCTTGCGGTGGTCAGTTCGGCCGTGGACAGCGGCTGGGTGTTGCGGGCGTCGGCGGCCACCGCGTCGCGGTCGAGGCGGAGGAAGCGGGCGGTGATGTCGATCGTCTTCCCCGGATTGGCATGCCGGAAGTCGTTGGCCTTCTGGAGGACCCGGACGACGTCCTCGACCAGCTCGCGGTCCTTCGTCACGGCGCCGGGGACGGCGACGACGGAGCTGGGGAAGGCGAACTCGGCGGCGAAGTCGGCGCTCTGGGCGAGCCGGACCAGTCCGGGGATCCGCTGCTCCACGGTCGCCAGCAGCGGGTACCAGAGTGCGGCGGCGTCCACTTGGCGCGAGGCCAGGGCGGCGACCGCGGTGGCCGGGGCCATGGGCACGATCTCGACGTCCTTGCGGGAGAGTCCGGCCCGGTCCAGGGCGAGTCCGAGGATCATGTCGCCGGAGGTGCCTTCGGGGACCGCGACGCGCTTGCCCTTCAGATCGGCGGTACGGGAGATGCCCCGGCCGGGCAGGGCGACGACCCGGTCCGCGCGGCCGAGCTGGTTGACGGCGACGACGGTGGCCCGGCCCGACGCGGGCAGCCAGGCGGCACCAGGGCCGATGGTGCCGAAGTCGAGGTCGCCCGCGCCCAGGGCGGTGATCTGGGTGGGGCCGTCGGTGAAGACCTTGTACGTGGCGCGGATGCCGTGCTCCTTCCAGAGGCCGCGCTCCCGGGCGACGGCCAGCAGCCCGGCCTGGTTGTAGTCGGCGATGTAGCCGAAGTCGACGGACCGGCCGCCGTCGTCCCCGTCGGCGGAGGCAGCGGTGCAGCCGGAGACGGCAAGGACGGCGAGGACCGCGGCCGCGGCGAAGGCGCGGCGGGCGGGGACGGTACGGACGGCGGTACGGCGGACGGCCGGGCGGGGCCGCGGACTGCGGCCGGGATGCGATGACGACATGGTTTCTCGGGGCTCCAAGGACACGGTGGACACGGGACGGCCGGCGGAAGGACCGGCGGTGGTACGGAAGGCGGGCGGGCGAGTGGCGGGCGGCCGGGAGACCGGGGGCGGCGGGGCGTTCACTGCTCGTGGACGGCGCGCCAGATTTCGGTCCGCAGTTCGGTGAAGTCGCCGGTCAGCCGGGTGGCGGCGGTACGGGGGCGGGGCAGGGCGATATCGACGGTCCGGTGGATCCGGCCGGGCCGGGCGGCCATGACGACCACCCGGTCGGCGAGGAACACGGCCTCGTCGACGTCGTGGGTGACGAAGAGGACGGTCCTGCGCTCCCGCTCCCACATCTCCAGCAACTGCTCCTGGAGCCGCGACCTGGTCAGTGAGTCGAGCGCGCCGAACGGCTCGTCCATCAGCAGCACCCGGGGCCCGGCGGCGTAGGCGCGGGCGATGGCACAGCGCTGCCGCATCCCGCCGGACAGGGTCTTCGGCAGGGCGTCCGCGAAGTCGGTGAGGCCGACCAGGTCGATGAAATGCTGGGCGACGCGTCGGCGTTCGGCCCGGGGCAGCCGGGCGGTACGCAGCCCGAACTCGACGTTTCCGCGGACGGTGAGCCAGGGGAAGAGGGCGTACTGCTGGAAGACCATGCCACGGTCGGGGCCCGGGCGGCGCACCGGGCGGCCGTCGACCCGTACCTCCCCGCGACTCGGCTCGACGAGCCCCGCCGCAATGCCGAGGAGGGTCGACTTGCCGCAGCCGGACGGGCCGACGAGCACGGTGAACTCGCCCTCGGCGACATCGAGGCCGACGCCGTCGAGGGCGGTGAACCCGCCGTCGGGGCCCGGGAAGTGACGGGTCGTGTCCCGGAAGGAGATCAGGGGCGGCGGGGTCGCGGCGGGCGCCTCCGGCACCGCCCCGGCCGGTTCGCGGACCGGCCGGCTCCGCGTCCCGGCGGGCGCTCCCGCCGGAGCCGGGTCCGGGGCTCCGGCGGTCGGTTCGGCCGGGGCCGGGACTCCGGCGGCCGGTTCGGCGGGGGTTCCGGTGGTGGTCATACCGGCCTCCTCTCCTGCCAGACCGTGGCCCGGCGTTCGGCGGCGATCAGCAGTCGGTCCATCAGCAGCCCGAGGGTGCCGATCGCCACAATTCCCACGAAGATCGTTTCGAGGTCGTAGTAGAGCTGGGCCTGCTGCATCCGGTAGCCCAGGCCCTGCTGGGCGGCGATGAGTTCGGCGGCGACGAGCGTCGACCAGGCGGCGCCCAACCCGACTCGGGCCCCGACGAAGAGAAACGGCACGGTCGCCGGGACCACGACCCGGACGAAGATGCCGGGGTCCCGGGCCCCCAGCACCCGGGCCGCGTCGACCAGGGTCCGGTCCACCGCGACGACTCCCTGGAAGACGGAGACCACGGTGGAGAGGAAGGCCGCGAGGAAAATCACCGTGATCTTCGCGGGCTCGTCGATGCCGAGCAGCACGATCGTCAGCGGGATGATCGCGAGGGGCGGCACCACCCGGAAGAACTGCACCCAGGGCTCCAGCAGCGCCCGGGCCGCCGGATACCAGCCCATCAGGGCACCCACCGGGATCGCCGCGGCGGTACCGAGCGACCAGCCGGTGAGCACCCGGCGCACCGAGGCGACGGCGTCCGCCGTCAGGGTGCCGTCGGCGAGGAGTTCGGCGGCGCGCGCGGCCACCGGCCCGGGGCCCGGGACACCGGCCGTACCCAGCGCGGCGGCGAGCTGCCAGAGGCCGATCCCGGCGGCGACGGAGAAGGCTCCGGTCAGCCGGGCGGCCGTCACCGGCCCCCGGAACCGGAGGGCCCGCTGCCGCCGGGCCGCGGGCTCGGGCGGTGCGGGTGGCGAGGTGGTTTGTGGCATGGAAGGCCGCCTAGGGGTCCTGGGACGTACTGAGTGGGCGTACGGAGTCGGGCGTACGGGACGGAGGAAGGGGTACGGACGGACACCGCGGCACCGGCGTCGCTTCGGCTTCGGCTTCGGCTTCGGCTTCGGCTTCGGCTTCGGCGCGAACGACAGGACGGGACAGGTCACAGCAGGGCACGGCAGGTCGCGACAGGTCACAGCAGGTCGCGGAGTACCGCGGCACCACCGAGCACCACGACCACGGCCACTGCGGCGGTGGTACGGGCCCGGCCACGGGCGGGCCGCCAGTGCCTCGGCCACCCGGACCCGGCGGGCCGCACGGCCGGTGCCGGACCGCGAGGGCCCGTTCCCGGAAGGCCGGGTTCCCGCGGTCCGCCCCCGGGGCCGTCCCCCGAAGGGGACGCGCGCCGCCGGTCGCGTACGGATACAGGTACAGGTACAGGTACGGGAGAAGTCAGCCGGAGTGGTCCGGCCCGGTACACGCGGCGAGCGGCGCCCCGATACCCGCGGCCCCGCCGTGGACGGCCGGTACCGGCGCCTCCTGGCGGATCAGCGCGACCGCGCCGAGCGCTCCGCCCTCGTCGCCCAGCCGTGCGGTGACCACCCGCAGCCCCGCCAGGGCGGCGGGCAGGGTGCGGGCCCGCAGTTCGAACTCCAGCGGGGCGAGCAACCGCGGGCCCAGCGCGGCGAGTTCCCCGCCGACGATCAGCAGCTCGGGGTTGACCGTGGTGCAGACTCCGGCGAGCACCCGGCCGGTCAGCCGGCCCGCGCGGGCCACGGCGGCATCGTCACCGGGGCCCCCGGCCGCCGTCAGCGCGGGCAGTGAGGCGTACAGCTCCAGGCAGCCGTGGTTGCCGCAGCGGCAGCGCGGCCCGCCGGGCGCGGCGGTGATGTGGCCGATCTCCCCCGCCGTACCGCCGGCGCCGTCCAGCAGCCGCCCGTCGACGACGAGTCCGCCGCCGACGCCGTGCGAGAGATGGACGTACACGGCGTGCCGGGCACCGGCCCCGGCGCCGTGCACGGCTTCGGCGAGCGCCGCGAGCCGGGTGTTGTTGTCGACCAGAACGGGTACGCCGTAGCGCTCGCGGAGAAGCCGTACCACGGTCCGGGCCCGTCCGGCGGATTCGCTGACCGGTCCCACCAGACCGGCCCCGATGCCTTCGAGTCCGGCCGCGGAGCCGTCGAGGAGTTCGTCCAGGAGTTCCAGCGCGGTCTCGGCGCGCAGCTCCCACGGGGCGTCGGGCGGGCAGGCCCGGGCACCGGAGGCGACGATCTCGTGGGCCGCGTTGGCGACGACCGCGCGGATCCGGCCCCGGCCCAGGTCGACACCGGCGCAGCGGCCGGTGGCCGGATGGAGCCGGAGCAGTTCGACGGGCCTGCCCCGGCCGCGTATGCCCTCGGCCGGGGCCGGACCGGCGACGACGACCGCCCGGTCGATCAGGGCCCCGGTGATGGACGACAGCGCGGTACGGGACAGCCCGGTGTGCCGTGCCAGTTCGGCGCGGCTGACCGCGCCGCGCCGGCGCAGCACCTCGACCACCTGCGCCTCGTGCGTGCGGCGGAGGAGGGTCAGCGCGGTCGGTTCGGTCCTGGGCATGCGGAGGAGCGTGCCGCCGACCCGGATTTACGTCAACGCTCCGGAGGAATTCCCGGACCAGAAAGAATCGGGCAAATGCCCTTCAAATGACTGGCTGGTTCATGCCTTTCGCCCGGCGAACAGCCTCTTTGCGGCCTTTCCGGCGCCATGGAGTGTTCATAGCTCCTTGATACGGCGGCCATGGTTCCGCAGCTTCGGCGCGGGGTCTCACCGGTCTCCGGGCAGCTCCCGGTCGGCGGGGACGATCGCGTCGGCCTCGATCTCCATCAGGAACTCGGGCGACACCAGCGAGACGACCTGGAACGCGGACGACGCCGGAAGCCGCGCCGGGTCCATCACCTCGCCCCGTGCGACGGCGACCTCCTTCAGATGGGCGACGTCCGCCATGTAGTAGGTCAGCCGGACCACATCGTCGAAACCGGCGCCCGCGGCGGCCAGGCAGCGCCCCAGATTGGCGAAGACCTGGCGGGCCTGGGCCAGCGGATCCCCGGGGCCCACCAGCCTGCCCTCGGTGTCGAGGGCGAGCTGTCCCGAGACGGCGACCCACCGTCCGGTGCCGGTGACGACATGGGTGTACGCGGTCGCGGGGTGCACGCCCTCCGGGGCGGGGATACGGGAGAGATGGCTGCTCGTCATACCGGCATCCTCACACCCGGGCCGGACGTGCCAGGACGCGGGGAGGCGCGGCGGGCGGGACGGCGGTCCGGCCTCGCCGGGCGGGACACCGGTCCGCCCGGCCCCGGCCCCGGACGCGGGGAGGCGGCCCGTACCCGACCGACTCGGGTGCGGACCGCCTCCCTCCGTACCGCACGGACGGTACGGCCCTCACTCAGACGCGGTCGGCCGCGATCAGCAGGTACTGGAAGGAGCCGTCCTTGTACGAGTTGATGAACGCCTCCTCGATGCCCGTGGTCAGCGACGAGGTGGCCCGCAGCTCCCAGTACGGCAGGGTGGCCGGCGTCAGGTCGACGACCGCCTGCGGCACCAGCCGGTTGTCCGCCATGGCCCGCAGGTACTCGCGGCGGGAGTGGATATTGCACTCGAAGTGGGCGTTGATCTGGGAGACCCATTTCGAGGGCTGGCCGTGGACGGGGTTCCAGCAGCCGGTGATGGTGACGTAGCGGCCGCCGGACGCCAGGATCCGGGAGTGCTCGGCGAACAGGTCCTGGAGGTCGACGTACATGCTGGACTCGTTGTTCCACGAGGCCGCGGCCTGTCCCGTGGCGAACGGCGTGTTCAGCATGTTGCAGACCCGGGCCCGGACGGAGTCCTCGATGCCCAGTTCCTTGGCCCGCCGGTTGGCGAAGTCGGCCTGCTTGACCGAGAGCGTGACGCCCTCGACGGAGCAGCCGAAGCGCTGGTGGGCCATGACCATGGAGCCGCCGCGGCCGCAGCCGGCGTCGACCAGCAGGTCGTCCTGCTGTACCGGGCCGAGGTGGTCGAGGAGGACATCGGTCTGGGCGGACTCCAGCCGGTGGAGCTCCGCGATCAGCCTCTCCTCCCGGTCGGCGGCGCCGGGCGCCCCGAGGGCCGCGTGGTCGACGTCGCCGATGCCGTAGTGGTGGTGGTAGAGGCCGTCGACGTCACCGAGGCGCAGATTGACGGGTCTGGCCTCCTGGTCCCAGTAGCGGGCGATCTCACCCTGGTAGGGCGTCGCCGGTGCGGGGATGGTGACGGCGTTGTGGACGGTGGTGGTGTCGGACGGAGACAAAGACGGTTTCCCTTCCCTGGCGGGAGTCGGCCTTACCAGAAGTCCGGCAGGCGGTAGCGGTAGGTGTTGCTGCTGTGCCAGTGGTGGTTGCCGTCCACCCAGACGGCCACGCCGCGCAGGAAGCGCGTCAGGACCGGGACCGGGAAGGCGGCGGCCAGCGCGGCGGCCTCGGCCTCGAAGGCGTGCATCAGCTCGTTGTGGACCTCGACGGCCTTCAGATAGCCCTCGCGGTCCGTCCGGCTCTCGCGCTCGGCGATCACCACGGGCAGGTTGAGGTGCCGGCCCGGGCTGTCCAGCTCCTTCATATAGGAGTAGAGGTCGTTGACGATGGTGGTGGCGTTGGAGGCGAGTGCGATGACCCGCTGGAGCGCCGGCCGGGCCTGGAGGTCGGCGGGGAGTTCGTAGCCGCCGACGGTGTCGGTGATGGTCGGGCAGGGGCGGAAGTTGTTGAACTGCCGCATGGCCAGGTACTCCCAGACCTCCGGTACATGGTCCGTCTGGTCCCAGGCGCCTTCGGCGAGATAGCCGAGGTGGAGCCGGGCCATATCGTGCCGGAACCGGTCGGCCTGGGACGGGGTGGCCAGTTCCAGGAAGTGCTCCATGGCGGAGCGGTAGGCCCGCCGCGGGGCGTCCGACCGGAGCGACTCCGCCCAGCGGGGCCCGTACTCGCCGGTGGTGTGCAGCGGGTCGAGCGCGGTATGGGCCAGCAGCAGCCGTCCGCCGAGTCCGACGGGCGAGCCTCCGTGGTCCTCGCAGTAGTAGTCGTCGACGGCGTTCTCGGCGACCATCAGCCTGGCCGCGGCCATCAGATGGTCGACGGAGGGGGCGTCGGGGTGGCAGACGGTCATGTACGTCCCCACCCGGAAGCCCTCGAACTGCTCCTCCCATTCGGGGGGATACAGCTCGATCTCGTCGATCGCCCAGGTCTTGATCCGCCGGTCGACCTCGGCGGCCCGTTCCCGGTCCGGGGCGGCGACCGGGTGGTGGTAGAGGCCGGGCACGGGGTTGCCGGGCTCCGGCGGCCCGGCGGCCGGGCCGCCGGGGTCCGCCGGAAGCGGGACTCCGGGGCCGGCCGGGAGCCGGGCCCCGGGGACCGCCGCGGGCGGGCCGGGCAGCGGGACCCGGTCCGGGGCCTCGGCGGACCCGGACCGGGGCGGCTCGTCCCGGCGTACCGGAAACAGGTCCGCCGTACCGAGACCGGTCGGGCCGCCCGGGGTCCACCGCGGGGCTTCGGTGCTCATGACCGCACCACTCCTCCCGCGGCTGAGGTGGTCCGCACCGGCACCCTCAGCCTCCGGTACGGGCGATCTGCACGTTCTCCAGCACCCCGAGCGCGTCGGGGACCAGGACCGCGGCGGAGAAGTAGGTGGTCACCAGATAGGAGATGATCGCCTTCTCGTCGATGCCCATGAAGCGCACCGAGACACCCGGCTCGTACTCGTCCGGCAGCCCGGTCTGGTTGAGGCCGATGACGCCCTGGTTGTCCTCGCCGGTCCGCATCACCAGGATGGAGCTGGTGTTCTCCTTGGTGATGGGGATCTTGTTGCAGGGCAGGATCGGCACCCCGCGCCAGGCGGGCACGCTCTGACCGCCGACGTCGACATGGTCCGGGTAGAGTCCCCGGGCGTTGAACTCCCGTCCCATCGCGGCGATCGCCCGGGGGTGGGCGAAGATGAACCGGGAGCCGCGGCGGCGGCTGATCAGCTCGTCGAGGTCGTCGGGGGTGGGCGGGCCGGAGTGGGGCTGGATCCGCTGGTTGAAGGCCGTGTTGTGGAGCAGCCCGAAATCGCGGTTGTTGATCAGCTCGTACTCCTGGCGCTCCCGCAGCGCCTCGACGGTGAGCCGCAACTGCTGCTCGGTCTGGTTCATCGGCTTGCTGTAGAGGTCGGCGACCCGGGTGTGGACCTTCAGCACCGTCTGGGCGAGGGAGAGTTCGTACTCCCTGGGCTTCAGCTCGTAGTCGACGAAGGCGCCGGGCAGCGCCACCTCGCCCTCGTGGCCGGCCGACATGGCGATCTCCGCCTCGCCGAGGCGGTTCTGCCGCTGTTCCGGCAGCGAGACGAATTCCCGCAGATGGGCCTGGAGGGCCGGGGAGCCCGCGGTCACGGACTCGAAGTCGCCGCGTGCGAGGGTGAGCAGGGTTCCGGCGGTCCTGGCGACGGCGGTGTACTCCCAGACCGCGTCGGGGTCGAGCAGCGCGCTCTGGCCGAAGCGGTCGCCGTCGGCGAGCACCCCGGTCACGGTCTCGTCCCCGTACGGGCCCTCCGAGATCTGCTCGATCCGGCCGTGGGCGATCAGATGGATCTGCTCGGCGGGGGTGCCGCGCTCCACGATCACCTCACCGGCGCGGAAGTCGCGCTGGACGCAGCGGCCGGCCACGGCGGCGAGCACCTCGTTGTCGTCGAAGCCCCGCAGCAGGGACAGTTCCCCCAGCTCCTGGGGGATCACCCGGACCTGGGCCCCGTCCTGGACGAACTCGATACGGCCGTCGCCCACGGTGTAGGTCAGACGGCGGTTCACCCGGTACGTTCCGCCGGAGACCTCGACCCACGGCAGCATCCTGAGCAGCCAGCGGGAGGTGATCTCCTGCATCTGCGGGGCGGATTTGGTCGTGGTGGCGAGGTTGCGGGCAGCCGCCGTGCCGAGGCTGCTCTGCGGAATCGGATCCTGCTGTTGGGGCTCCGGGCTGGTGTCCACGGTCATCGGGCAGTGCTCTCCTTCATGAGGGCAGCGTTCAGCATCGGCGCAGTTCGGAATCGGTGCGGGAGAAGGGTGGATTCCGGGCGGCCCCGGATCCGCCAGAACCGTAGGCTTTGCCACGGCCGTTGAGCCATGCAGATCCGCATTTGATCCTACGAACCGGTGAACTCGGTGCCGTTGAGGTTTGGCGCGGACATAACCGCACTCATGGTCATACGAACAGGTGAACGCATAGTCCGGTTCGCTCCCGGACACGCTCCGGAGTACGCCGGGAGCTGGGACGTTCGTCCGCCGGGCCTACGGCTCCGGGCCCGGCCGGGCGGGCCGGGACGGGTTCTACCGGCTTCGGGGCGCGGTGCGGCCGCCGGTACCGCGGCAGGCCGACGGAGTGGTTCCGGTCAGCCGCTGGAAGTGGCGGCGGAAGCCTGCCGGGGAGCCGAAACCGGTCCGGGCGGCGATCTCCTCGACCGTTCCGTCCCCGGCGGCCAGCAGTTGCCGGGCCCGGTCGACGCGCAGTTTCAGCAGGTACTGGAGCGGGGTGAGCCCGGTCTGCTCGCGGAAGCGCCGGTTCAGGCTGCGGACGCTCATCCGGGCATGGGCGGCGATATCGGCGAGCGGCAGCGGGCGGTGCAGGTTCGCGGCCAGCCAGTTCAGGGTGGGCTCCAGCCCGGCGGTCCCGGCCAGCTCGCGTTCGATCCCCTCCCGGGTGGCCCCGGCGTCGGCGTACACGGGGGCGATCATCCAGCGGACGGTCCGGTCGGCGGCGTCCGGCCCGTGGTCGTGCGCGACGAGGCGGAGAAAGAGGTCCACTCCGCCGAGGACGCCGGCCGCGGTGGTGAACGGGCCGTCCCTGACCGGGGTTCCGGCGGGGTCGGCGGTGACCCCCGGGTGGCGGGCGGCGAACTCCGCGAGATGGCCCCACTCGGTGGTGGCCCGCCGCCCGTCGAGCAGTCCGCAGGCGGCGAGGGTGAAGGCGCCGGTGCCGACGGCCCCGGTCCACGCGGAGCGGGCGGCGGCCGCGCCGAGGGCTGCCGACACCTCCGGCGGCGGTGCGCCGGGGACGCCGTCCCGCCCGGCGACGACCACGGCGTCCGCGCCGGCCGGGCAGTCGAGCCCGTACGGCACGGTGATCCGGAGCGGAACCGGCCCGGCCGTGGTGATCTCGGGCGCGGCCGAGCAGATCCGCAGCTCGTATCCGCCGGGCGCGGCGCCCGCGGCCGCCGCGGCGTCGAACACGGCGGCGGGGGCGGTGAGCTGGTGTGCGGGTACTCCGTCGGACACGAGCAGGGCGACCACGGGCATGCCCCGACCGTACCCGGAGCCGGTGCCGGGCCGGGCCCGCGCGGGCGGCGCCTTGTTACGACCTGCCCCCCCGGAAGGTTCCTCGCCGCCGGGGCCGCGCCCCGGGAGCGGGGCGCGGCCCCGGCGGACCGCCCGCGGCGGGCACGCGCTGTACACCGCGGGGCAGGGCCGCACCCGGCGGACCACGCCTGCCCGGACCGCCGAAGCGCTGCCGGAACGGCGCCGGCGGGCCCCCGGGCACGGGTTCCCTGGCGGAGGCGGGGCAACGGCGCGGCGACCGGGGCCCGGGCCGCCGTCCCCCGGGCGGGGCTCAGCGGTGCTGGGCGAGGGTCTTCGCGATCCAGCCCTTGTGCGCCGGTACGGACGTCCAGACGCCCGGGCCGCCCGCGCAGTACGGGTTGGTGTCGGAGTCGCCGTCGCCGGAGGTGGCGCCGACGAGCTGCCAGCGTCCGCCGATCCGCTGGATCTGGGGGCCGCCGGAGTCACCGGCGCAGGCCATCGCGGACGGGACCCGGGAGGTGGTGCAGAGTTCGGCGCCCGGCTTGAAGCCGGTGCAGTCGGAGTCCGCGGCCCGGCGGGTGTCGAGCTGCTGGAGCCGCTCGGCGAACTTCCAGTCGGACAGGGAGAGCGAGTCCACGGTGGTGCCGAAGCCGAGCACCCGGGTGGGCGCACCCACCTCGGGAGCGCGGTCGGCGATCCTGGCGGGGGCCTGGGCGACGGGGCGGTCCAGCCGGAGCAGGGCGAGGTCGTGGTGGCCCCGCCGCTCGGGGGTGCTGTAGTCCGGGTGGACGACGGTCTTCACGATGGTCCGGACCGAGCCGCCGGAGCTGCGGTACTCACTGCCGACGCGGACCGTCCCCGAGGGCTTCGCGCCGACCCGCGGGTCGGCGCAGTGGCCGGCGGTGAGCACCCACTGGGGGTGGATCAGGGTGGCGCCGCAGACCCCCTTCAGCGTGCCGCCGTCGGGCAGGGCCAGCTCCATCGGGACGGACGCCATGAACGAGTACCGCTGGGTGGAGTCCTCGCCGTTGACGACGGCCCCGGCGGTACCGCCCGTTCCGGCGACGGCGAGTGCGGCGGCCGCGCCGAGCACGGCCAGGCGCGCCATCGTTCCGCGGGTGCGGGTGGTCTTCTGCTGGGTGGTCCGGCGCATCATGGCAACTATCCCCTTTATTGCTTTTGGGAGGTTTATCCGAGCAGTACGGAGTACGGGGGATTCCCCGGCTTCCGTGTGGTGTGCTCCCATCCTCCGGGCGGCCGACCATCCAGAAACAGCCAAAGCGTTGCCACCCTTGATTAAATTCGGGCCATGGACGTTCTGGCGCTGCTCCTGCTCGACGGAGTCCCCGGTCATCAGCTCACCACCCCCGGGCTGCTGTTCGGCGCGGTCTCCGGGGCCGTGGGCCACCGGGCGGGCTACGAGGTGCGGCTCTGCTCGGCCGCGGGCGCCGTCACCACGGCCGGTCCGGGTCCGTTCCGGGTCGCCGTGCCGCTGGGGCTCGACGGCCTCGACGGCGCGGGCACGGTGATCGTGCCCGGTTACGCCGGTTTCGGGGCGGAGCCCCCGGCCGCGGTGGTGGACGCGGTGCGCGCCGCCGCGGCCCGGGGCTGCCGGATCGGCGGAGTCGGCACCGGTACGTTCCTCCTCGCGGCCGCCGGACTGCTCGACGGCCGGCGGGCCACCACCGACCGCCGGTACACCGGACCGCTCGCCCGCCGGTATCCGCGGATCACCACGGATCCGGGGGAGGCCCCCGTCGTGGACGGCCCCTGTGTCACCTCCGCGGGTGTCCTCGGCGGAAAGGACCTCGCGCTGCACTTCGTCCGGGAGGACCACGGCGAGGCGGTGGCGCAGGAGGTGGACCGGCGGCTGTTCCTGCGGCTGCCCGAACCGCCGGAGACGGCGGCGCCCGGCGCCGTACCACCGGCTCCCGGGCCCGCGGCGGACGCGGCGGCGGATCTCGGGCCGGTCCTGAGCTGGCTGGAGGAGGAGTTGCACCGGCCGCTGACCCTGGCGGACATCGCCGCCCGCGCGGACACCAGCGTGCGCACCCTGACCCGGCGGTTCCGGGTCGGGACGGGGCTGAGTCCGCTCCAGTACCTGCTGCGGGCCCGGCTGCGGCGGGCCCAGTGGCTGCTGGAGCGCGGGGACGCCCCGGTGGAGCAGATCGCGGCGCAGACGGGGCTGGGGACGCCCGCCAATCTCCGCCACCACTTCCAGCGCGTCAACGGCACCACACCGGGCGTCTACCGCGCGTCCTTCCGTTCCCTCGTGGGCATGTTCACCCCGGACCACGACCGGCCCGCGCCCGGCTGAGGGCGGGCGTCACCCCTGGGGCGGGCCCAGGGTGGCGGGGGTGGGGCCGTCCGGCCGGACGGTGATCCCGTACACGGCACCGGCCGGGACCGAACGGAACCGGGGGACGGGGCCCGGCAGCAGCCGCTCCAGCAGAACGGCCGATTCCAGAAGCGCGAACTGGAGGCCCAGACAGGCGCGGGGGCCGAGACCGAAGGGCAGATAGCTGCCCGGATGCGCCGGACGGCGGCCGGGCACGGTGAAGCGCTCCGGGTCGAACCGCTCCGGATCGTCCCAGACCCCGGGGTCGCGGTGTGTCAGATAGGGGCAGACCAGGACGTCGGTGCCCGCGTCGATTCGGTGACCGGCGAGCACGTCGTCCTCGGTGGCACAGCGCGGCAGCAGCCAGGCGGACGGGTAGAGGCGCAGCGTCTCGTGGACCAGGGCCCGGACGGCCTGACGCCGCTCCGGTGAGCCCTCGGGCCCGGCGGCCAGGACCCGTGCCCGCTCCTCGGGGTGCCGGTCGAGCAGGAGATGGAGCCAGGTCAGGGTGGTGGCCGTGGTCTCGTGACCGGCGAGGAGCAGGGTGACCAGCTCGTCGCGGATCAGCCGGTCGGTGTACTCGGGGCGGGTCTCGGCGGCCGTCAGCAGAGTGTGCAGCAGTCCGGCGCCGTCCGGCCCGGCACCCGCCCGGGCCGCGGCAACGGCGCGGCTCGCGAGCGCGTCGATCCGGGCCAGGTCGGCGGCGACGGCCCCCTCGGCGGCCGCCCGGTCCGCGGGCAGGCTCGGCAGTGCGGCGACCACCGCGGGCACGGAGGCCAGGTCGTGCTCCGTACGGGGGTCGACCGGGTGTCCGGTGAGGGCGCGCCAGATGGTGTCCAGGGCGAAACGGCGCATCTCCTCGCCGACGTCGAAGACCTCGCCGCTCTCCGCGGCGGCGGCCCAGCGTCCGGCGGCGACCCCGGCGGCCGCGGCGATCCGCTGCTCGTACCGCCGCATGCCCCGCCCGGTGAACTGGGCCTGGAGGAGCTTCCGCTGGCGCTGCCAGGCCTCGCCCGTCGCGGCCAGCACCCCGTCGCCGATCAGCAGTCCGGCCCGGTGCGAGCGCTTGACATAGCGGTCGGGGCGGAGGGCGAGCACCTGCTGTACCGCCTCGGGGCCGGTGACCAGCACGGACGGCCGCGGGCCGAGGGGCAGGGCGACGAGTCCGCCGTGGCCGCGGGCGGCCCGGGCGAAGAGGTCGACGAGTTCACCGCCCTCCGACCGCCAGTGCGCGACGACGGCGGGGTCCAGCGCGGGCACCGGGCGCCCGGCCGGTGGGGGCGGGCCGGGGCGGACATGGGTGGCCACGGGGCTGCTCCTGTTCTGCGGTCGATACGTCTTCGGCGGTCGACCCACCGTCACGCACTGTAGGGGAGGCGGTGCGGTGGGCGACACCCCGTACGGCGGCCCCGCCCCGGCTTCCGGCGGCGGCACGGGCCCGGGGTTCCCGGCCCGGGGCCCGGGCGCCCCCGCCGCAGCAGGGCCGGCCTCACGGCCCGTACCCCCAACTCCGCTGCACAAACGGGTTGTTCATCACTCGCCGGACGCGATTCGGCCGCTCTCCGGCACCCCCGTTCGGGTTCGCTCTTCAGTACGATCATCGGCGTCGCCCGGCCCCGGCCGGGCGATTCGTCCGTCTCGTTCCTCATCGGAGAGGCAGGTCATGCGAAGAACCCCCCACAACCGGCTGCGCATCCCGGCGGCAGGCGCGCTCGCGCTCGTCCTCGGCGCGGCCGGGCTCGCGGCGCTCCCCGGCACCGCGAACGCCTCCGGCGGAACCCTCGCCGTGCAGTACCGGACCGGGGTGAGCGGCGCCACCGCTTCCCAGTCCGCCCCCTGGTTCAAGGTCCGCAACACCGGTACCGCCGCCGTACCGCTCAGCGGGGTCAAGCTCCGCTACTACCTCAAGGCCGACGCCGCGACCACCAACTACCGCTTCTCCTGCGACTGGGCGGTCCGCGGCTGCGCCAACATCACCGGCACCTTCGGCACCCTCGCCAACCCCACGGCGACGGCCGACCGCTATCTGGAGATCGGCTTCACCGCCGGGGCGGGCAGCCTGGCGCCGGGCGCCGACAGCGGCGATATCCAGGTGCGCTTCCACCGCGCCGACTGGCAGCAGCTCGTCCAGAGCGACGACCACTCCTTCGGCTCCGGGCAGAGCACCTACGCCGACTGGCCGAAGGTCACGGCGCAACTGTCGGGCAGCACCGTCTGGGGCACCGAACCCGGCGGGCCGGTCGATCCGCCGCCCGCCCAGACCCTGTTCGACGACTTCTCCTACACGGCGGCGAACGACCCCCGGCTCACGGCCAACGGCTGGATGATCCGGAGCTGGGGCGGTGGCCCCGGGGTGCCCGGAGCGACCTGGTCCCCGCAGAACATCGGCTTCGCCACCGAGGGCGGCGGCAGCTTCCTCAAGCTGAGCACCTCGACGGAGGGCACCGCGGCCAGTACCCGGCAGGCGGAGATCTCCACCAACACCATGAAGTTCCGCAACGGCACCTACGCGGCCCGGGTGAAGTTCGCCGACGCGCCCGTCAACGGCCCCGACGGCGACCATGTGATCCAGACGTTCTTCGCCATCAACGACCTCAAGTCCCCGATGGCCGACGACTACGCCGAGTACGACTTCGAGTATCTGCCCAACGGCGGCTGGGGCGAGACCTCGAACGCCTTCTTCACCACCTCCTGGGAGACCTACCACCCGGTCACCGGGCAGGTCCTGAACACGCACACCGTCGAGCGCGCGAGCTTCGGCGGCTGGCGCGACCTCGTGTTCACCATCGACGACCAGGACATCCGCTACTACGTCGACGGCAGGCTGTTCGGTACGCACAGCTCCGCCTATCTGCCGGAGCGGGGCATGCTGATCGCGTTCAACCAGTGGCTGACGAGCCTCGCGGGCCAGACGTCCACGACACCCCGGACCTATGAGCAGCAGGTCGACTGGGTGCTCCATGTGAAGGACCGGGTGCTCACTCCGGCCGAGGTGGCGTCCCGGGTGGCCGGGTACCGCACGGCGGGCACGGCGTTCGAGGACACGGTGACGGCGGGCTGAGAAGGCCGCGGCGGCCGGGCTCCGTACTCGTGGGAGCCCGGCCGCCGGATCAGCGGGCGGCGGCCGCCGCGCGGTCCCGCAGCGCTCCGATCAGCGCCGAGACCAGGGGGTCGTCCCGGCGGCGGCCGATCACCGCGATCCCGATCCGCCGGACCGGGTCCGGTGCCGCGACCGGTACGGCGCGAACGCCCCGCGGGGTCTCCTGGGCGAGCGCGATGGACGGGATGAGCGACACTCCCACCCCGGCGGCGACCAGGGAGCACGCGAAGAAGTAGTCGCTGGTGGTGCCGCGCACATCAGGGACGAACCCGGCCCGCTCGGCGTGGCGCCGCAGATACTCCTCGGTCCTGAGGCAGCCCAGCACCCAGGGCTCGGCAGCGAGTTCACCGAGGTCCAGCGAGGGCCGGTCCGCCAGCCGGTGCCCCTCCGGCAGGACGACACGCAGCGGATCGTCCAGCAGCGGGATCCACTCCGCACCGGAGCGCCCGCCGGGCAGCGGACCGTCGAAACAGTAGGCCAGGGCGAGGTGTACGGCCCCTTTGCGCACCAGGCGCAGGGCGTCCTCGGGCTCCGCCTCCCGCACATGCAGCATGGTGCCGGGCCGGGTCGCCGCGAGGGCGGCGAGGGCCCCGGGCAGCAGAAACCTGCCGCCGCTGGTGAAGGTGGCGACGGTGAGCTGGGGGCGGCCGGTACCGAGCCGGTCGACCTGCTGCCGGGCGTGTTCCAGTTCGGCGGCGACCGACTCGGCCGCGCTCACCATGATCCGGCCGGCCTCGGTGAGGCGGGCGCCGCGGGTGCTGCGGGCGACCACGGCCGTGCCGAGGGTCCGTTCGAGCGCGGCAATGTGCTGGGAGACGGCCGACGGTGTGAGGGCCAGGGCGGCCGCCGCGCGGTTGAAGCTCCCGCACTCGGCCACCGCCCGCAATACCCGGAGCCGCTGCACATCGATCAACAGTTCTCCTTAATACACATCCAGTGAACGGTCAGTTCCACTGCGGACCCTAGGACTCCACGATGAGGGCATGCAAAGAATCTGTGTGATCGGCGGCAGCCGCTACTTCGGCGTCCTCCTGGTCCGGCGGCTGCTGGCCGCCGGGCACCGGGTCACCCTGGTCAACCGGGGTTCCGCCGCGGCGCCCGCGGGCGTCGACCATGTCGTCGCCGACCGCGACGACACCGCCGCGCTCGGCGCGGCCCTGGGGTCCCGTACCTTCGACGCCGTCGTCGACCAGTTCTGCTACAGCCCCCTCCAGGCGGCTGACGCCGTCCGGGTCTTCGGCGGGCGCACCCGGCGGTATGTCCTGACCTCGACCATCGAGGTCTACAACCCGGCGACGGCGGCGCTGCCGCCGGTACCCGAGGGCACGCTGCTGACCGAAGGGAACGTGAGCCCCGCGGGCTGGGCCGTCCGGCCCGAACTTCCCTGGCGCGACCAGGAATTCCTCGACGCCCACTACTCCGAGGGCAAGCGCCAGGCGGAGGCCGTACTCACCCGGGAAGCGGCCTTCGAGTTCGCGACGGTCCGGGTCGCCCATGTGCTCGGCGGCGGCGCACGGGACTTCACCGGCCGGCTGGCCCACTACACGGAACGCGTCGTGCGGGGTGCGGAGATCGCCGTCCACGAACGGCCGCTGCCATCCGTCTTCGTGCACCACGAGGAGATGGCGGACTGTCTGCTCTGGGCCGCCACCCGTACCGATTTCACCGGTCCGCTCAACGCCTGCTCCGACGAGCCTCTCGACGTCCATGGACTGGCCGCGGCCGTCGCGGAGCGGACCGGGCGCACCCCGCGGTTCCGGACGGTCGCCGCGGGCGAGGAGGCATCGCCGTACTCCTTCGACCGCCACTACGCCATGAGCAACGCCCGCGCCGCGGACCTGGGATTCCGCTTCTCCCCGCTCCGCGACTGGCTGCCGTCCGCGATCGACGAGGCCCTGGGCGTGTCCGCCCGGCCGGCGGCCTGAGCCGCCGACCGCCGCCCCCTTCGCCCTTCGCCCTTCGCCCTTCGCCGAAGACCCCGTCCGCCGAAGACCGGTTCACCGAGGACCGGTTCACCGAAGACCCGGCCCGCCGGTGCCCGCGCCGTGGCACCGGCGGGCCGTCCCCATGGGTGCGCCGGGCAGCTCCGGGCCGTCGGCCTCCCACCAGCGCCTCCCCGACAGCACCGCCCGGCCGGGGTTTCCGGCGGGAGTTCGGGGAAATGATCACCGGGTCCGGATCTTCCGCCGACCGCACGGGCGCACCCCACTGCCCCGGCACCGCAGAGCCGCACAGCACAGAGCACGTCCTTACCGGCCCCACCGCGACCGAAAGGCTTTCTCTCCCTTGCGTGCCCAGAACCCGAACCCGGTCCGAGAAACTCCCCCCACCCTGTTCGAGCGTTTCCCCGTCCTCCAGCGCGGTCTCGACCGGCTGGAACGCAGGCCCACCGCCTTCGGGCTGGTGATGTGGGCCTCCGGACTGGCCAAGCCAGTCTTCCTGGACCATGTGGTCACCCCGCAGCCCCGCGCCGAACTCGCCCCGGTCCGTGAGTTACTGGAGAAGCGGCGGGAGGAGTACGCGGAGCTGCTGACCGGCTTCCTCGACCACTCCGACGCGCTCGCCGCCATCCCCGTGGACGGCAGGGAGCTGGGCTCTGCCCCGTACTGGGGCAACACCTGGCTTCCCCCGCTGGACGCCCTCGCCCTGTACGGGATGCTCGCCGCCACGAAACCGGCCCGGTATCTGGAGATCGGCTCCGGCAACTCCACCAAGTTCGCCCGCCGTGCCGTCGAGGACCTCGGGCTGCCCACCCGGATCACCTCGGTCGACCCGCAGCCCCGGGCACCGATCGACGCCCTCTGCGACGAGGTGGTGCGGGTACCGCTCCAGGAGGCGGACCCCCGGGTCTTCGAGGAGCTGGAGCCGGGGGACATCCTCTTTCTCGACGGCTCGCACCGGCTGCACATGGGGTCGGATGTGATGGTCTTCTTCTTCGAGGTGCTGCCCCGCCTGAAGCCGGGGGTGCTGATACAGGTGCACGACATCATGCTGCCCGCGGACTACCCGGATTCCTGGCGGTGGCGGTTCTACTCGGAGCAGTATCTGCTGGCGGCGATGCTGACCGCGGCCCCCGAGCGGTTCGGCGTCCGGCTGCCGAACGCATTCGTCCACGGTGATCCGGAGCTGTGGTCACTGCTGCGCCCGCTCTGGCGGCGACTCGGGGTCGACCGGCACTACCGCCCCGCCTCGTTCTGGTGGCAGCACCAGGGCTGACGCACGCCGAGCCCCGGAGCCCCGGTCGCCCGGGGCTCCGGAGGCCGGGTCCCCGGAGCCGGGGTTCAGGGGGCGGAGGCTCCGGAACCCGGGGCGGCACCGCCCGGTTCGCTGGCCGAACGGCTGCGGCTCCCCGCCGTGTTCCGGTCGCCGACCGCCGGCCCGAGAAGGAGCGCCAAGGCGGCGAGGGCCGCGGCGGCCCACAGCAGCGCGGTGGTCCCGGCGGCTTCCACGACGGCGCCGCCGAGAAAGGCGCCCAGGGCGATCGCCGCGGTGAAGACCCCCACATAGACCCCGGTCACCTGCTCGGCCCGGCCGGGGGCCGCCCGGGTCATCCAGAGCTGTCCGGCCACCGAGAGTCCTCCGTAGGCCAGCCCCCAGAGGGCGACGGCGGCCCCGGCCGGACCCGCGCCGCCGCCGGAGAGGGCCAGCAGCGCGGTGGCGAGGGCGATGCCCGCGGTGAGCGCGAGGACCGTGGCCCCGGCACGCCGGGCCGCCAGGGCCCCGGCCGCGAAGTTCCCGGCCAGCCCGAAGAGTCCGTAGCCGAGCAGGACCAGCGCGACGGTACCGGCGCCCAGTCCGGCACGCTCCTCCAGGACCGGCCGTACATAGGTGTACGCGGCGAAGTGCGCGGTCACGACGAGCAGGACGAGCAGCAGCCCGGCCGCGACGGAACGGTTGCGCGGCAGCGGTTCCCGGGCGGCCGCTCCCGTGGCGCCCGCCGGGGCCTGCGGGCGGGGCAGCGGCGGCAGGGCCGTCAGCAGTCCGGCGGCCAGGAGGACCGCTCCCCCGGCCAGGGCGGCGAACGCGGCCCGCCAGCCGAAGGCGTTGCCGGCCAGCGTGCCCAGCGGCACCCCGGCGACGGACGCCGCCGCGACCCCGCCGACGGCGGCGGAGACCGCGAGCGCGGCGCGGCGGGGCGCGACCAGCCGGGGGGCGACGGCGGCGGCCAGCCCCCAGACCGCTCCCATGCCCAGGCCGAGGACGATCCGGGAGACGACGAGCAGTCCGAAGCCTTCCGCCACCGCGGTCAGGGCGTTGCCCGCGGCGAGGACCGCCATCGCGGCCGCGAGGACCGTGCGCCGGTCGCGGTCGCCCAGCAGCCGCGGGACCGCGGGGGCGGTGACGGCCGTGACGAGCCCGGTGACGGTCAGGCTGAATCCGGCGGCGCCCCGGGAGATCCCCAGTCCGCCGGCCATCGGGGTGAGCACCCCGACCGGCATCATCTCCGAGGTCACGACCGTAAAAGTGCTCAGGGAGAGCACGAGAAGCGCCAGCCACTGCCGGGGAGTCGTCCGTGCCGTTGCGGGTCCGGTGTGCGCCACCGTTGGTTGCGAAGCCATGTCCCTCAGCCAAACAACCCGCCGGACCGGGAACAACGGCGATCTCCTCAAGGCTCGATGAGTGTGAGTAATCGATCGGAAGGCGGGAGGGGAACGATGAACCAGGTGCAGGTCCAGGAGATCGCCTGTCTGCTGGTGCTGGCCGAGGAGCTGCACTTCGGGCGGACGGCGGAGCGGCTGGGGTGTTCGCAGAGCCGGGTCAGCCAGCTGATCGCCGGGCTGGAGCGCCGGATCGGGGTCCGGCTCGTCGACCGCACCAGCCGGAAGGTGGCCCTCAGCCGCTTCGGGGCTCAGTTCACGGAGGAGGTGCGCCCGGCGTACGAAGCACTCGACGCGGTGGTCGCCCAGGCCCGGGAGCGGGCCCGCAGCGGCACTCTGAGCCGGTTGCGGATCGGTTTCCACGGCAGCATCCACGAGGAGGTGATCGAGGCCTTCCGCCGGCTCCGTGAGCAGCACGAGGTGAGTCTGGTGCTGACCGAGATCCCGTTCGGGTCGCCGTTCACCGCCGTACTCGACGGACGGGTGGATGCCGCCCTGGTGGAGCTGCCGGTCGGCGAACCGGCGCTGACGGCGGTCTTCCGGTTCCCCCCGGAGGAGCAGTTGCTGGCCGTGGCCGCCCGGCACCCGCTGGCGCGGGCGGGGTCGGTGCATATCGAGCAGCTCGCCTCGCTGGACGTCCTGCACCCGCAAGGGGACGCCCCCGGCTACTGGCGGGCGGCCCGGGTACCGCCCGCCACCCCGGGCGGCGCGCCGATCCGTTCGACCACGGGGGTCACCACCGTCCAGGAGGGTCTGGCGCTGGTCGCCGCGGGCGACCACGGCATGCTGGTCTGCCGCCCGCTGACCGAGCGCTCCACCCGCGACGATGTGCGGTACATCCGGATCGAGGGGTTCGATACGACGTCCCAAATGGCCCTGGTCCGGCGCCGGGACCAGCGGTCCCGGCACCTGGCGACGCTGGCGGAGCTGCTCACGGAGGAGTTCGCCCGGGAGGCCGCGGACCGTACCGGTCCGGTGTGAGAGGGGAGCCCGGGCGAGGCGGCGGCGTCCAGGTGGCCGGGACGGTCGTCACCGGCCATGAGAGCGGGCCGGGCGAGGTGGTGACCGCACGGCCCCCGGACCCATGGCGCCAGGGCGCGCCAGCATGGCCGGGTCCCGTCCCCCGGGGTCCGGGCCCGGCGCCTCTCCACCCGCGGCCTCCCCGCCGCTACCTGGACAAAAGGGGTGTGCGCCGGGTCGGCCGAGCAGGCGCCGCACGGCGCAACCGGTGTGCCATCATGGTTCTCATGGAACTGAGGGAGTATGTCGAGGCTCTGCGCGACGAGCTGGTCACAGCCTCCGCGGCAGGTGATGCCGAGACCCGTGCCGTGGCCGAGCGGCTGGTCGCCCCGCTGGAGGCCGCGGTCCGGCTCACCCTGTTCAAGGTTCTGTCGGACGCGGCCGACGAGATCACCCGGGAGCTGGCTCCGGGCTCGGTGGACCTGCGGCTGAGGGGTATGGAGCCCAGTTTCGTGGTGACCCCGCCGCCGTCCGGTGAGGGTCCGGCCGAGGAGACCGCGGACGAGCCCGGTGACGCCGCGGCCGACTGGACCGCCGGTGGCGCCGCGAGCGGCGCCACCGCACGGATCAACTTCCGTCCGCCCCAGGCGATGAAGGACCAGATCGAAGAGGCCGCGACCCGGCAGGGCATCTCGGTCAACGCCTGGATGATCCGGGCGTCGGCGGCGGCACTGGCCCAGAGCGGCAAGCGGACTCCGCGCGGCCGCCAGCAGTTCAACGGCTGGGTGCGCTGACCGACCCGTCCGGCGGCCGGACCCCGCGGGCCGCGCCTCAGGCGCGGTCGACGCTGATGTCCCCGAACGCGGTCCGCGCCCGTACCTCGACGGACTTCTCCGCGGATTCCCCGGTCCCCGCGGACTCCGCCACGCTCTCCAGCGTGCTGTGGACCCGGCCGAACCCCGTGGACAGGTCCAGCCTGGCCGGGCTTCCCCCGCCGATGCCGATCTCCAGGTCGCCGGCGGAGGTCTTCAGGACGACCTGACCGCGGACCACCTCGCCGATCCGGATACTGCCGTTCGCGGTCTCCGCCTCCGTCACCGGGCCCCACGCCCGGTCCACGGAGATGTCCCCGTTGGCACTGCGGATCCTGGCCTCACCGGTGACCTTGCGGATATCCGTACTGCCGTTGGAGTTCCTGACCACCGCCGTACCGTCGATCTCGTCGATCCGGATCCGCCCGGTGCCGGTACCGATCTCGGCCTCGCCGACCGCCCGGCCGACGGTGATCCGGCCGCCGCCCGTCTTCAGGCGCACCGGACCGCCGCTGTCGACCTGGAGCTGCCCGACGGAGGTCTTGAAGGAGCACTCCCCGAGGGGGCCGGAGGAGCGCAGGTCCGCCATCTCCGCTTCGCCGCGCACATGCGAGCCGCCGGGCAGCACGATCGACACGTCCACCGAGCGGGTCTTCCGGGAGAAGTCGAGCTTCCTGGACTTCGGAGTCCGGATCACCAGTGTCCCGTCGGCGAATTCGACACTCGTCTGCTCGGCCGCCTTCACGTCCGACGCGTCGGTGTCGTCGGTGGGCCGGATCTCGACGACGGTGTCGGTCCGCTCCTCGGCGATGACCTGCACATCGCCGGCTCCCATGTCGATCGTGACGGTGATCGGCCCGGGAGTATCGAAAACAGGCATGGCTGTCCCTTCTCGGTGCGCTCTGACGGCCGCCCCCCGCACATGATCAACGGGCATCCGTATGGCGCCATTCTGGCACCATACGGATGCGGTGCGCACTCCCGGCCCCGTGTATCCGGAGAGTGCGGAGAGCCCGGGGCCCCGCCGGACAGTGGCGGACCGGGACTACGGTGTGTCCGCCCCGTTGCCCTCCGGGACCGTGCCGTTCTCCCCGGGGGCCGGGCGCCACATGGCCGCGGTGGTGATCGGGCCGACGGGGATGTGCCGCAGGGTGGTGAAGCCGAACCGCCGGTAGAGCACCTCGTTCTCCGGGTCCGCGGTGGTGAGGAAGACCCCGCCGGGCGCGGGCAGTCCGGCCAGGACGTGGTCCAGGAGACGGCGGCCCGCCCCCCGTCCCTGGAGCGCGGGCAGCACACCGACGAACTCCAGCGTCCAGGCCCCGGCGGGCGCCGCCTTCTCCGCGGCCTGCAGATACCGCAGGGTCCGGCCCAGCGCCCGCGGTCCGCAGCCCAGCGCGGTACGGGCCAGCCAGGCGGCGCGCGCCCCGGCGGACGGCACACCGCCCGGCGGGGTGAGGACCGCCGCGGCGCAGGTCTCGGAGCCATGGCCGAGCGTCACCCGGCGCGCGCCGGGCAGGGTGGCGTGGGCGGTCAGGGTGGCGGCGAACCACCGGTCCCTGACCTGCTGGGAGTCGCCGCAGATCCACCGGGTCGCAGGCTCCCGGGCGAAGGCGGCGCTCAGCACGGTCCGGCACTCCGGCTCGGTGGCCGTGTCGTTCAGTACCGGTGTCGTGTCGTGTTCAGCCATCGCTCCGCCTCATCGGCGCCTCGGGGACCAGGTGGCAGACCAGCAGCTTGAGGAAGAAGAGCGGGGCGAACCAGGCCAGCGCCAGGGGAACCGTCAGCCAGAAGAGGTTGATCAGCACGGCCGCCGTCCAGAGTCCCACCGCCACCGGCCGCTTGAGGTGGACGGGCGCGAACTCCACGCCCACGGCAGCGGCGAGGAGCAGTCCGGCGTTGCCGATCATCCAGGCCGTGTCGCCCTCCAGGACGACGGTGCCCAGGACGGCGATGTGCAGCAGATGCGCGCTGACGAAGACGAGCCGGGTGCGGCGGGCGGTCGCGGCCTGCCGGTGGTACCAGCGCTTGGCGGCGTTCGTCGCGTTGGTGAGGATTCCGCCGATGAGGTCGAGTCCGGCGAGCGCCACGACCACGAACTGGGCGGTGGACCAGGACTCCCGGACGGCCGAGGCGTCGGAGGACCAGAGACCGGCGGCGAGCAGCCCGGCCAGCAGGGCGCCGCCGACCAGTTCGACGGCGGATTCGGAGCGGGACTTGCCCGGTCCCATGAACCGCTCCAGTTTGCCGCCCGGTCCGTCGGGCGTCTGCGGTATCTCCCAGTCCACGGTGAGATCAGTACGCACGGTCGGCTCCTTCCGGTCCCCACATCCCGCTGAGCAGCGCCCAGACCTGCCGGCCGTCGGGCTGCCGGCCTTCGGCCAGGGCGGTGAGCGCCCAGACGTCGGCGGCCCCGATGACCGCGACGGTCGCCTGGACCAGCAGATCCTGGTCCAGGTCGGTACGGATGAGGCCGAGGCGCTGTCCGTCGGCGACGAGCGCCACGAACCAGCTCCGCCAGGCCGCGCCTCCGTGATGGGCGACGGCGGCCTCGGCGAGGGCCAGGTCGTCGGCGTGCCCGAGGAGGTGTGCGGTGAGGGTCTCCGTACCGGTCTCCAGCCGGGCCCAGAAGGCGGCGGCGTCCGGGACGGGCTCCCAGGGGCCGAGGGCGCCGATGAGCCGGGCCAGCACATCGTCCAGGACGGCCGAGAGCAGGTCGTCCCGGCCGTCGAAGTAGTGGTAGGCGGCGGACTTCGAGATGCCCGCGGCTTCGATGATCTTGTTGTACGAGGCGTTCTGCGGCCCGTGCTCCGCGAAGTGCCCGCGCGCGACGGCCAGGATCTCGGCCTGCCGTTCCGCCGTCAGACGGTCGAAGCGTGGAAGTGGTGGATTCACCAGAACAACAGTACACACTGATGGGGTGTACCACCAGTACACCCCACCGGTCCGAGTGCTATCGCGGCCCCGTTCCGGGCGCCCCGGCCGCCGCGAGTGCGGCGAGCGCGGTGCGGTCGGCCTTGCCGTTGGCGTTCCGGGGCAGCTCGGGCAGGAGCAGGAACCGCTTGGGGATCATGTACGCGGGCATCGAGCACCGGCAGAGTTCGGCCAGCTCACCGGGGGTCACCCCGGCCCCCGCCGCGACGAACGCCGCAAGGGACGCCTCCCCGTCGCCCGGCGGGGTGAGCGCCAGCACCACCGCTTCCGTCACCCCGGGGTGCTCGGCCAGCCGGCGTTCGATCTCACCGGGTTCGATCCGGTTGCCGCGGATCTTCACCATGGAGTCGGCGCGGCCGCAGAAGTACAGCTCACCGGAGGGGCCGCGGTAGGCGAGATCGCCGGAACGGTAGACGCGCTGTCCGGAGCGCGGTTCGAGCGGGTCGGGAACCAGGGCGCTCCGGGTCGCCTCCGGGTCGTCCCAGTACCCGGAGAACAGGGACGGGCAGCGGATGTACATCTCTCCGGCGGCCCCCGGCTCGTCGACGGGTTGGCCCCGTTCGTCGAGGAGCAGGATCTCGGCGCCCGGATAGCCGTTCCCGATGGACAGCGCCTCCGCGTCCGCGGGCAGCGGGTCCGGCACCTCGGCGAACGAGCACGCGACGGTCTCGGTGGCGCCGAAGGCGTTGACGATCCGCAGGTGCGGCAGCAGTTCGCGGAGCCGCCGCAGTTCGGCGAGGGGGAAGTTCTCCCCGGCGAACAGGATGCCGCGCAGCCGGGCGCCGAGGGCGGCGACCCCGTCGGGTTCGTGCCGCAGCAGCGGCCGCCACAGCGAGGGGACGCCGTGTACGACGGTGGCCTCCGCGTCCCGGAGGAAGCCGAGCAGCCGGCGCGGGAAGCCGAGGAAGCCGCGGGGCACGGCGATCAGGGTGGCGCCCGAGCCGAGGGTCGTGCAGATGTCGAACAGCGCCACGTCGAAGGCGAGCGGCGAGGTGCTGGCCACCCGGTCGGCCGGGGACACCGCACCGAAGCGCTGGGTGCCGCGGTAGAAGGCCAGTGCCGCGTGGTGGCTCATCACGACGCCCTTGGGGCGGCCGGTGCTGCCCGAGGTGAAGATGATGTACGCCGGGTCGCCGCCCACCACGCGGTGCCGTCGCGACGGCCGGGCCGGTGGTATCCGGTCGGTGGTGATCCCGCCGTCCGCGTCGAACGCGCCGCACGGTACGTCGTCACGGGGCGTACGGGCGGGGCCGTCGGCGGGGTGCAGCAGGAGCACGGGCTCCGTCGCCCCGATGACCGCGGCCAGCCGCAGGGCCGGTATGTCCGGGTCCACCGGGACGAACGCCGCTCCCACCCGCGCGCAGGCGAGGAGGACCGCGACGGCCGCCGCCGAGGTGTGGGACTCGATCACCACACGGTCGCCGGTCCGTACCCCGGCCGCGGTCAGCCCTTTGGCGTACTCCCCGACGCGCGCTGCCAGTTCACGGTAGGACACGGAGACGACGGCCCCCGAGGCGCCGCGCTCCACCACGGCCGGTTTGTCCGGGGTACGGGCCGCCGGGGCCAGTGCGAAGACATCGAGCGTATCGGCGGGAAACGTATCCGCGGGAATGCGGTGGGCGAACCGGTCGTCGGGCATTGATTGCCGTCCTTCTGCTGCCGGACCGTCAGCCGAGGGCCACGGCCTTCAGATATTCGGTCAGGACGTCGCGGAACCGCTCCGGTTCCTCCAGGTGCGGTACATGACTGGAATTCTCGAAAATCTCCCAGCGGACATCCGGAATCAGCTCCGCATAGGGCCGCACGGCCTCCGGGGTGGCCTCGTCGTGACGGCCGGAAATCACCAGTGCCGGTACGGCGATTCCGGACAGGCAGTCCGTCACCCCCCAGTCGCGCAGGGGGCCGATCACATGGAATTCGCTGGGGCCGTTCATGGTGAAGTAGACGGTCGGGTCGTTGTACATCTCGAAAAACGACGCCCGGTATTCGCCGGGCCAGGGGTCGAGCCGACACATATGCCGGTCGTAGAACACCCGGGAGGCCGCGTGGTATTCGTCGCTGTCGGTCGTTCCGGCGGCCTCGTGGCGCAGCAGGGTCTCGTTGACCCCGGCCGGCAGCCGGGCCCGCAGCACGGCCATCTGCTCCAGCCAGAGCGGATAGGACGCCGGGGCGTCGGCGACGACCAGTCCGCGGAGGCCCGGAGGGGCGGCGGCGGCGTGCTTGGCGGCGAGCAGACCGCCCCAGGAGTGCCCGAACAGCAGATAGTTGCCGTCGATGCCCAGATGGCGCACGAGATTGTCCAGCTCGGCGAGGAACAGTTCGACGGTCCAGAACTCCTGGGGCGCGTCCGGGAGCCGCGTCGAACCGCCGTTGCCGATCTGGTCGTAGTGCACCACGGGAACGCCCAGTTCGGACAGGCCCGCAAGGCTCACCAGATAGTCGTGGGTGCTGCCCGGCCCGCCGTGCGCCACCACGAGCGCCGTCCGGTGCGGCGACAGTTCGCCGGTGACCCGGTACCAGGTCCTGTACGCACCGAACGGCGCCGTGCCTCTGGCAGTGGGGCGGATCACTAGACCCGCTTGCCGGTGACCGGGAACGTACCGAACATGCCCGGCTTCGCTTTCCCGGTCATGGTGTCGCCGTTGCGCGTCAGGGTCAGTGTCATCTTCAGCGGGACCGGCTTGTGCGACTTCACCTTGAAGGACAGCAGATCACCATCGATCTTGCCGTCGATGATGTCCGGGTCGATGACCTGACCGTTCGCCCGGCAGGTACCGACCAGCTTCCCCTCGGACGACTTCATGTCCACCCACAGGGTCTGCTTCCCGATGGGGCTGTCGATCGTGAATTCCCAGCTGCCGTCAGCGCTCATTCCAGCTCCCATTTGTTCGATCACCCGATTTTCACTCATGACGATATGGAGGGCCGGGCCCGGCAAGTACCCCTAGTCCCCCCTACCGGCCCGGCGGGAAATCCACTCCTCGACGAGGGCACCGGCCTCCGCGGCCCGGTCCTCGATGAGCGAGAAATGGGTGGCCCGTACGGGGGCGTAGTCGTGCCGGGGATCCCAGGGCTTCGCCCGCCACTCGTCGCCGTCGGCGGAAGTGGTGCCGTCTCCGTCGGCGGGGACGGGGGTGGGGGTGGCGCCGGCCGGTACGAAGGATTCGGTGGCGCCGACGAACAGCACGGGCGCGGCCAGCGGTTCCAGCGAGAACTTCGGTACGAGGTCGAAGTAGCGGTTCATCGCGGACAGGGCGCTGCTGTGGAACATGCCGTACGCCGTGTCGTTCCGGACCAGTCCGATGGTGAGCTGTTCCATCAGCCGGCCCTGGTCCCGGTCCGCCAGGTCGACCCGGTAGGTGTCCATCAGGACGACGCCCGCCGGGCGCGGTCCGCCGGACCTCTCCAGGCGCCCGGCCGTGGCATGGGCGAGCGTGCCGCCGGACGAGTAGCCGATCAGGACGAACGGCCGGCCCGCGGCGGCCCGCAGCACTCCTTCCGCGAGCACGTCGACCACCGCGTCCGTGGAGTCGGGCAGCGGCTCCCCCGCCGTGAAGCCCGGATTGGGCAGGGTGATCATCGGGCGCTGCCCGCGGAATACGGCGGCGAGCCGCGCGTGCTGATGGGGACCGCCGGTCGCCATCGGGGTGCTGATGCCGATGAGTACGGGCTCCCGCGGTCCGTCGGCCAGCCGTACACCGTCGGGCGGCGGGCCGAATCCGGCGGCGGAGGTGAACCGGGGACGTAGTTCGGAGACGGCCCTGAGCAGATCGAAGCCCTTGATGACCTGGTCGGAGAGGACGGCGGCCCGGAACAGCTCGGCCAGGGTGTCCGGCCCTTCCCCGGCGGACGGGGGCACGGTGGGCGGCAGGGTCAGATCGGCGCGCAGGTAGCGCGCGAGGGCGGTGGGGTTCTTGTTGTCGAATACGGCCATCGGGGAGAGCCGCAGACCGGTCGCGGCCGTCAGCCGGTTGCGCAGCTCGACAGCGGCGAGGGAATCGAATCCCAGCTCCAGGAAGTCCCGTTCGGGGTCGACGGCGCCCGGGCTCTGGTGCCCCAGTACCGCGGCGGCATGGGCCCGCACCAGCTCGGTCAGCTCCCGCTCCTGCTCGGCGTCCGTCAGGCCCGCGAGACGGCGTGCCAGGCCCCCGGCGTCCGCGGCACCGGCCGTGGCGCGCGCCAGGGCCGGGGGCACCAGGTCCCGCAGGAGCGCGGGGAGGTCCCCGGCCCGTGACCGCAGACGGCCGGTCTCCACTCTGAGGGGTACGAGGGTGGCCCGGTCGGTCACCAGGGCGGCGTCGAAAGCGGCCAGCCCTTCCCCGGCGGTGAGCACGGGGAAGCCCTGCCGGGCGAGGCGCCCGCGGTCGGCCTCGGTGAGCCACCGGCCGAGGCCCGCCTCGATGCCCCACAGCCCGTAGGCGAGTGAGGTGGCGGGCAGTCCGGCGGCGGTGCGGTGTTCGGCGAGGGCGTCGAGGAACACATTGGCCGCGGCGTAGCCGCCCTGCCCGGCCGCGAGCACCAGACCACCCGCGGAGGAGAACAGGACGAAGGCAGCCAGCGGCAGATCGCGGGTGAGCTCGTGCAGATTCCAGGCCCCGTCGACCTTCGGGCGGAGGGTCGTCTCCATGCGCCGCGGCGTCAGCGATCCCACCACACGGTCGTCGACGGCGCCCGCAGCATGGACGACGGCCGTCAGCGGTGCGGCCGGATCGACCCCGGCCAGCACCGCGGCCAGAGCATCGCGGTCCCCGGCGTCACAGGCGACGATCCGCACCTCGGCCCCGAGCGCGGTGAGTTCGGCGTGGAGCGGGGCGGCCCCCGGGGCGTCCGGCCCGCCGCGGCTGGTGAGGACGAGCCGCCGGATGCCGTGGCGGGTGACCAGATGCCGGGCCACCAGGGCGCCGAGGCCGCCGGTGCCACCGGTGACCAGGACGGTCCCGGCGGGGTCGAGCGGTACCGGAGCGGCCCCGGGGGTGTGGTGTTCGCGGATCAGCCGGGGTACGAGGAGCTTCCCGTCCCTGATCATCAGCTCGGGTTCGCCGGTCGCGGAGGCGGCGGCGAGGAGGGGGACGGGGTCGGCCGGGGCGGTGGAGGCGGCCGCGGGGTTGGTGTCGGTGGCAGCGGTGGTGTCGGCCGCAAGGCCGGTTTCCGCAAGGCCGGTTTCCGTGATGTCGGCAAGGACGAACCGTCCCGGGTTCTCGGCCTGCGCCGCCCGCACCAGTCCCCGGACGGGTGCCTGTCGCAGCGCGGTGTCCGCGCCGCCGTCGCTCAGGGCCCCGCTGGTCACGACGGTCAGCGTCGACGCGGCGAACCGGTCGTCGGCAAGCCAGTACTGCACCGCGGCGAGCGCTTCGGCGAGTGCCGCGCGGACATCCGCCGGTACGGTGCCCCGCCCGGGCGCGGGCCGCCAGAGCACCACGCCGGGTACGGGGGCGCCCTCCGCTTCGAGCGCCGCGCTCAAGGAGGGGAGGTCCGGGTACGGAGTGCCGTGGCCGGCCGTCGCCCAGTGGCTTCCGGAGTCCACCGGCGGGGCGACGGCGAGCGGCACCCACTCGATACGGTGCAGTACGTCGCCGCTCTGCCGCAGCAGGGCCAGTTGCCCCGGGGTGATCTCCCGCAGAGCCAGTGCGCCCACCGTGGCCACCGGTCCGCCGGAGAGGTCGGCGAGTGTGAGCGCGACGGTCCGGTCACCGCCGGAGGTGATCCCGACCCGCAGGCCGCGCGCCCCATGGGCGTGCACGGCTACACCGCTCCATGAGAACGGCAGCACGGTGGCCCCGTCCTCGTCCGCGTCCTCGTCGCCGTCGGCCAGGCCCAGCGCATGCAGCGAGGCGTCCAGGAGGGCGGGGTGCAGTGCGTACCGGACGGCATCGCTCTGGGCGTGCTCCGGCAGGGCGATCTCGGCAAACAGGTCGTCACCACGCTGCCAGGCGGCCCTCAGCCCCTGGAACACCGGCCCGTAACCGTAGCCGCGCGACAGCATGGTCTCGTATACGCCGGTGACGGGCACGGCCACGGCGCCGGGCGGCGGCCACTCCGTCAGGGCGACCGGGCCGGAAAGCTCCGGCGGCATCGCCGTGCCGAGGACTCCGTCCGCGTGCCGGACCCACGGCTGGGTGTCGTCGGCACGGGAGTGGACGGAAACGGTCCGGCTGCCGCTCTCGTCCGGGGCGCCGACCACCACCTGGATGGCCGCACCGCCCTGCTCGGGCAGGGTCAGCGGCGCTCCGAGCACCAGCTCTTCGAGGTACTCGCACCCGGCCTGTCCGCCCGCCGCGATCGCCAGTTCGACAAAGCCCGTACCGGGGAAGAGGACCGAACCGCCGATGGCGTGATCGGCCAGCCAGGGGTGCGTCTGCGGCGACAGACGGCCCGTGAACACCAAGGCATCGGAGTCGGCCAGAGGGACGGCGGCACCGAGCAACGGATGTTCGGCAGGAGCCAGCCCCAACGCCGCCGGACCGGCACCGGCCGCGCGCTCGGGCTGCCAGTAGTGGTCGTGTTGGAAGGGGTAGGTGGGGAGGTCGGGGAGGTGGTGGCCGGTGGGGTGGAGGGCGGTGAGGTCGAGGTCGGTGCCGTGGGTGTGGAGGGTGCCGAGGGCGGTGAGGAGGGTGCGGGCTTCGTCACGGTCCCGCCGCTGGGAGGAGAGAGTGAGGGTGCCGGTGGGGAGGGAGTCCTCGGCGGCGGGGGCGAGAACGGTATCCGGGCCGACCTCAAGGAAACGGGTGATGCCCTGGGCGGTGAGGGCCGTTATCGCGTCGGCAAAACGGACCGGCTCACGGACCTGGCGTACCCAGTAGACCGGGTCGGTCAGCTCATCGGTGACTGGCAGACCGGTGAGCGTGGACACGAAGGGGATCCGGGGAGCGCCGTAGGAGAGGGTGGAGGCGACCTCGGCGAAGTCGGCGAGCATGGGTTCCATCAGGGGCGAGTGGAAGGCGTGGCTGACCCGGAGCCGGGTCACCTTATGGCCCTTCAACCGCTCTGTGGTCGCCGCTACGGCCTCCTCGGTGCCGGAAATGACCACCGAAGCCGGGCCGTTGACCGCCGCCACCTCCACCCCCTCGACCAGGGCGTCGCGTACGGTTGCTTCGCTCGCGCGGACCGAGGCCATCGCCCCACCCGCGGGGAGCGCCTGCATCAGGCAGGCACGGGCGGCCACCAGGCGGGCCGCGTCATTCAGGGCCAGTACGCCCGCGATGTGCGCGGCCGCCAGCTCACCGATCGAATGCCCCGCAACAGAGTCCGGCTTCAGACCGGCCGACTCCAGGAGGCGGAACAGCGCCACCTCGAAAGCAAAGATCCCCGGCTGCGCCCAACCCGTCTCCTCCAGCAATCCAGCATCCTCACCCCACACCACCTGCCGCAACGGCCGCTCCAGATGCGCATCCAGCGCCGCCACCACCTCGTCGAACGCCTCCGCGAACACCGGGAAACGCTCCGCCAGCCCCCTCCCCATCCCCAACCGCTGCGCACCCTGCCCCGTAAACAGAAACGCGACCTTCCCCGGCTCAGCCGCCGCCGCACCAACAGCCGCCAGACCACTCAACAACTCCTCACGATCCGCCCCGACCACCACCGCCCGGTGCTCGAACCGCGCCCGCCCCGCCAGCGACCGGGCCACATCCACCGCCCGCAGCACCTCACCAGCCGCCACAAAGGACCGCAACCGCTCGGCTTGTGTCCTCACCGCTTCGGGCGTCTTCCCCGACAGCACCCACGCCACCGGTACGGCGTCAGCCGAAGGAGCCGTCTCCACGGCCGGGGGCTCCTCCACGATCACATGCGCGTTCGTCCCCGTGAGCCCGAAGGACGACACCCCCGCCCGACGCGGACGCCCATCACCCCGGACCCACTCCCGCGCCTCGGTCAGCAGCTCCACCCCACCGGACGACCAGTCGACCTGCCCGGACGGCTCGTCCACATGCAACGTGCGCGGCAGCACTCCATGCCGCATCGCCAGCACCATCTTCATCATCCCCGCGACACCCGCAGCCGCCTGCGTATGCCCCAGATTCGACTTCACCGACCCCAACCACAAAGGCTCCCCGCCACCTCGCCCCTGCCCATATGTAGCCAACAGCGCCTGAGCTTCTATCGGGTCCCCCAGCACCGTCCCCGTCCCATGCCCCTCCACCACATCCACCTCACCCGCACCCAACCCCGCCGACACCAACGCCGCCCGGATCACCCGCTGCTGCGAAGGACCGTTCGGCGCGAAGAAGCCGTTCGAAGCGCCGTCCTGGTTCACCGCCGAGCCGCGTACCACCGCCAGCACCGGATGCCCCAGCCGGACCGCATCCGACAGCCGCTCCACCAGCAGCATCCCGGCTCCCTCGGCCCAGCCCGTCCCGTCGGCGCCCGCGGCGTACGAGCGGCACCGGCCGTCGGGGGACAGACCGCGCTGACGGCTGAACTCGACCAGGATCTCCGGTGAGGCCATCACCGCCACGCCGCCCGCCAGGGCCAGTGAACACTCGCCGGAGCGCAGCGCCTGAACGGCCGAGTGCAGGGCCACCAGCGAGGAGGAGCACGCCGTGTCGACGGCGACGGCGGGGCCTTCCAGCCCGAGTGCGTACGACACCCGGCCCGCGACGGCGCTGCCGCCGCTGGAGCTGCCGTAGCCGTAGTCGTGGTACATGACGCCCGCGAAGACGCCGGTGTCGGTCCCCCGGAGGGTGGTGGCGTCGATGCCCGCCCGTTCGACCGCTTCCCAGGACGTTTCCAGCAGCAGCCGCTGCTGCGGGTCCATCGCCAGCGCCTCGTTCGGGCCGATGCCGAAGAATGCGGCGTCGAAGGCCCCGGCCTCGCTCAGGAAGCCTCCGCCCCGTGCGTAGCACTTACCGGGTTTGCCCGGTTCGGGGTCGTACAGGTCGTCGTCCCAGCCCCGGTCGCCGGGGAGCGGCACGACGGCTTCCTCTCCGGCCGCGAGCAGGCGCCACAGCTCCTCGGGGGAGCCGATCCCGCCGGGGAACCGGCAGCCCATGCCCACCACGGCGATCGGTTCGTCGGCCGTGCGACGGGCCGTGGCGCGGACGGCGGGCGCGCCGGTCGCAGCAGTGCCGGACGTCTCGTCGAGGGTGACCCCGAGGTGTTCCGCGACCGCGTACGCCGTGGGGTGGTCGAAAACCAGGGTGGCGGGCAGTCGCAGGCCGGTGATGGTGGTGAGCCGGTTCCGCAGCTCGACGGCGGTCAGCGAGTCGAAGCCGAGTTCGGAGAAGGCACGGTCCGGTTCGACGGCAGAGCCCGAGGCATGGCCGAGTACGGCTGCGACTTCCGTACGCACGAGGTCCAGCAGACCATCCCGGCGCTCTTCGCCTGTGAGGCCCCGGTAGCGGTCCGCCCAGGCGGAGGACGAGGCGGCCGTGTCCCGTGGTGTGCGCGGGACTCGGACGAGACCGCGCAGCAGAGTGGGTACGTCGCCCTGGGCCCGGACGCCCGCGGCGCTGATCCTGAGGGGAACGAGAGTGGCCGGACCGGGAAGTGCCGAGTCGAACGCAGCCAGGCCCTCCACTGCCGTCAGGGCGGGAAAGCCCTGGTCGGCCATGCGGGTGAAGTCGCCTGCGGTGAGGGCGGCGCCGAATCCGGTGTCGATGCCCCACAGCCCGTAGGCGAGTGAGGTGGCGGGCAGCCCGGCGGCGGTGCGGTGTTCGGCGAGGGCGTCGAGGAACACGTTGGCGGCGGCGTAGCCGCCCTGCCCGGCCGCGAGCACCAGACCGCCCGCGGAGGAGAACAGGACGAAGGCAGCCAGTGGCAGATCGCGGGTGAGTTCGTGCAGATTCCAGGCCCCGTCGACCTTCGGGCGCAGCACGTTCTCGATGCGGTCCGCGTCGAGGGCGGTGACCAGACCGTTGTCGACGGTTCCGGCGGCGTGCACTACGGCGGTGAGCGGGTGTTCGGCGGGGATCTTGGCCAGGACCGCCGCGAGAGCGTCACGGTCGGCCACGTCGCAGGCGGCGACGGTGACCCAGGCGCCGAGCCCGGTCAGCTCGGCCGTCAGCTCGGCCGCGCCAGGGGCCGCGGCACCGCGCCGGCCGGTCAGTACGAGCCTGCCCACGCCGTGGGCCGTCACCAGATGGCGGGCGACCAGTGCGCCGAGTCCGCCCGTGCCGCCGGTGATGAGGACCGTACCGTCGACGGCTTCCGTCCGGGGCGCGGGATCCGTGGCGGCGAGCCTGGGCACGAGCAACGCGCCCTCCCGCAGGGCGATTTCGTCTTCACCGCTCTCCAGCGCGGCCGTCAGGGCGGTCGGCAGGGCGGCCCGGGACTCGGCCGTGCCGTCGAGATCGGCCAGTACGAAGCGGCCGGGATTCTCCGCCTGCGCCGCCCGGACCAGGCCCCGGACGGGCGCGGTCGCGAGATCGATGCGCTCGTCGCCGCGCGCGGTGACGGCCCCGCGGGTCAGAACCACCAGGCGGGAGGTGGCGAAGCGCTCGTCGGCCAGCCAGATTTGGAGCGCCCGGAGAGTGGCGGTGGTGGCGGCCCGTACGGCCGTGGGGACATCGCCGGTGTACTCGTCCAGCGGCAGCAGAACGACATCTGGCATCGCAGTATCCCCCGCCTCGACCGCTTCGACGAGTTCGGCGAGGCCGGGGAAAGCCGGTGACCCGAAGTCGCGCAGCCCGAGGCCGGACGGTCCTGGGTGCGGCCGCAGGGGATCCGGCCGTACGGAATCGGGCCGTACGGAATCGGGCTGTACGGGATCCGGCGGCCCAACGACGGCCCATCGGGAGCGGCCCGGTGGCGCCGCGAGTGCGGCGGGCTGCCAGCGCACCCGGTAGAGGGTCGCGTTCCCGGTACCTCCAACGCCGTCGAGTTGCCGTGCGGACACCGCGCGGGACACCAGCGAGGCCACGGACAGCACCGGGCGTCCTCCCTCGTCCCCGATGTCGAGGGTCACGCTGCCGGGCCCGGCGGGCCGGATGCGGACACGGAGCGCCGTGGCACCGGCGGCCGCGGCATGCCGGCCGACGCCGCTCCAGGAGAACGGGAGCAGGGTGGTGCCGTTCCCGGAGCTGTCCGGGGCATCCGGATCTTTGGGGTCTGTCAGCAGCGAGGCGTGCAGCGCCGCGTCCAGAAGAGCGGGGTGCACCGTGCAACGCCGGGCGTCGGCATGCGACTCCTCGGGCAGTACGACTTCGGCGAAGAGCTCGTCCCCTCGTTCCCAGACGGTACGAAGGCCCTGGAAGACCGGCCCGTAGGCGTATCCGCGGGTGAGCAGGCGCGTGTAGGCGTCTTCCGTCGGGCATACGGTCGCGCCGCGTGGGGGCCAGGCCGCGAAGGCGTCGGACGTGGGAGGCGCGCCGGAGGTCAGCAGCCCCTCGGCGTGCAGGGTCCAGGTGTCCCCGGGCCGGTCCTCGGGCCGGTCCCCGGCTGCTGAGTACACCGCCACCGTGCGGCGGCCGGCTTCGTCCGGTCCTCCCACCAGCACCCGTACGAACAGGCCGCCTTCGTCCGGCAGGACCAGCGGGCCGACGAGTGTCAGCTCCTCGATCCGGTCGCAGTCGCACTCCCGGGCCGCGCGCAACACCAGCTCGACGAAGCCGGTGCCCGGCAGGAGCACGTTTCCGAGCACGTCGTGGTCGGCCAGCCACGGCTGGTCCTGTACGGACATCCGCCCGGTGAGCACCATCGCGCCGCTGCCGGGGACGGTGACGGCAGCGCCGAGCAACGGATGGTCGAGAGCGGTGACGCCGAGACTCGCGGGGTCGCTCCCCAGGCTTCCGCCGAGCCAGGACTCGGCGAGGTAGTCGGCCACTTCCAGCCAGTAGCGCTGTCGCTGGAAGGGGTAGGTGGGGAGGTCGGGGAGGTGGTGGCCGGTGGGGTGGAGGGCGGTGAGGTCGAGGTCGGTGCCGTGAGTGTGGAGGGTGCCGAGGGCAGTAAGGAGGGTGCGGGATTCGTCACGGTCGCGGCGCTGGGAGGCAAGGGTGAGGGTGCCGGTGGGGAGGGAGGCCTCGGCGGCGGGTGCCAGGACGGTGTCGGGACCGATTTCGAGGAAGCGGGTGGCGCCCTGGGTGGTGAGGGTGGAGACCGCGTCGGCGAAACGGACCGGCTCACGGACCTGGCGCACCCAGTAGGCCGGGTCGGTCAGCTCCTCGGCGACCGGAAGACCGGTCAGAGTGGAGACGAAGGGAATCCGAGGCGGGGCGTAGGAGAGGCCCGACGCGACTTCGGCGAACTCCGCCAGCATCGGTTCCATCAGCGGGGAGTGGAAGGCGTGGCTGACCCGGAGACGGGTCACCTTGTGCCCCTTCAACCGCCGGGTGGTCGCCGCTACGGCCTCTTCGGTACCGGAGATCACCACCGAGGCCGGACCATTGACCGCCGCGACCTCCACACCCTCGACCAGCGCATCACGAACCACCGATTCGCTCGCGCGGACCGAGGCCATCGCCCCACCCGCAGGCAGCGCCTGCATCAACCGGGCACGCGCCGCCACCAGCCGCGCCGCATCATCCAGGGCCAGTACGCCCGCGATATGCGCGGCCGCCAGCTCACCGATCGAATGCCCGGCAACAGAGTCCGGCTTCAGACCCGCCGACTCCAGCAGCCGGAACAACGCCACCTCGAAAGCAAAAATCCCCGGCTGCGCCCAACCCGTCCCCTCCAGCAAGGCGGCATCCTCACCCCACACCACCTCCCGCAACGGCCGCTCCAGATACCCATCCAGCACCGAAGCCACCTCATCGAACGCCTCCGCAAACACCGGGAAACGCCCCGCCAGCCCCCTCCCCATCCCCAACCGCTGCGCACCCTGCCCCGTAAACAGAAACGCGACCTTGCCCCCCGTAGCAACCGTCGCCTCCGCCCCCGCCAGCCCCCTCAGCAACTCCTCACGATCGGCCCCGACCACCACGGCCCGGTGCTCGAACCGCGCCCGCCCCGCCAGCGACCGGGCCACATCCACCGCCCGGATCCCCTCACCGGCCGCCACAAAGGACCGCAACCGCTCGACCTGCGCTCCAAGAGCCTCAGGTGTCTTCCCCGACAGCACCCAAGCCACCGGACCGACATCATCCGGGCCTGCCACCTCCCCAACAGGCGGCTCCTCGACGATCACATGCGCGTTCGTCCCGCTGATCCCGAACGACGACACCCCCGCACGACGCGGACGCCCATCACCCCGGACCCAATCGCGCGCCTCGGTCAGCAGCTCCACCCCACCGGACGACCAGTCGACCTGCCCGGACGGCTCGTCCACATGCAAGGTCCGCGGCAGCACCCCGTGCCGCATCGCCAGCACCATCTTCATCATCCCGGCCACACCCGCAGCCGCCTGCGTATGCCCCAGATTCGACTTCACCGACCCCAACCACAAAGGCCCGCCCTCGCCCCGACCCTGCCCATACGTGGCCAGCAGCGCCTGAGCCTCTATCGGATCCCCCAGCACCGTCCCCGTCCCATGCCCCTCCACCACATCCACCTCACCCGCCGACAAACCAGCCGACCCCAACGCCGCCCTGATCACCCGCTGCTGCGAAGGCCCGTTCGGCGCGAACAGGCCATTGCTCGCACCGTCGGAGTTCACCGCCGAACCGCGTACCACCGCCAACACCGGATGCCCGTTCCTCCGGGCATCCGACAACCGCTCCACCAACAGCACCCCCGCGCCCTCGGCCCACGCGGCGCCGTCGGCGGCGGCCGCGTACGAGCGGCATCGGCCGTCGGGCGAAAGCCCCTTCTGGCGGCTGAACTCCACGAATGCCTCGGGGGTTGCCATGACGGCCACGCCCCCGACGAGGGCCAGGGAGCACTCCCCCGCCCGTAGGGCCTGGCTCGCGGAGTGCAGGGCGACGAGGGACGACGAGCAGGCGGTGTCCACCGTGACCGTGGGGCCTTCGAGGCCCAGGGTGTACGAGATCCGTCCGGAGGCAACGGCTCCGGTGTTCGCGTTGGCGGGGTAGTCGTGGTACATCACCCCGGCGTAGACGCCGGTCGCGCTGCCCCGCAGCGAGACCGGGTCGATACCCGCTCGTTCGACCGCCTCCCAGGAGCACTCCAGCAGCAGCCGTTGCTGCGGATCCATCAGCAGCGCCTCATTGGGGCTGATGCCGAAGAAGGCCGGGTCGAAACGGTCGGCCCGGTGCAGGAAGCCGCCCTGACGGACGTATGTCGTCTGCGGTCGCTCGCCGGCCGGGTCGTACAACCGGTCGATGTCCCAGCCCCGGTTGTCCGGGAAGCCGGAGATCGCGTCGACCTCGTCGGCGACCAGCCGCCACAGGTCGTCCGGGGTCGTCACCCCACCCGGGTAGCGGCAGGCCATACCGATGATCGCGATCGGCTCGGAGGCGGCCGCGGTGAGCTTCGCGTTCTGCGCGCGCAGGAACTCGGTCTCTTTGAGTGAGCTGCGCAACGCGGCGACGAGCCTGTTGTCGGAGCCGGTCGTCATCGTTGGTCTCCACTCGTTCCCGTCGAATCGAATTCGTCGCGACCGCCCAGGGCCATGGTGATCAGGGCGTCGGTGTCCATGTCGTCGATCGCCCCCTCGGCACGGACAGCGGGGTCGCCCGCGGCGCCGAGCGCCGCCGGAGCGGCTCCGCCGAGTTCCAGGAGGCGTTCCAGGAGGCCCGCGTCACGCAGCCGTCCCAGCGGTATGGCGTGCAGTACGTCGCGGATCTGCCGCTCCGTACGGGTCTCGGCGTCGTCGTCTCCGGTGCCGGTGCCGTCGGCTGGGGCGAGCCGGGAGGCGAGTTCGGCGGCCAGCGCGGCGGCGTTCGGATAGTCGAAGACGAGAGTGGGCGGCAGGCGCAGCCCGGTGGCGGTGTTGAGTACGTTGCGGAACTCCACCGCGCTCAGTGAGTCGAAGCCCAGCTCCTGGAACGGGCGCGCCGGCTCGATGTCCTTCGGGCCGGAGTGCCCGAGGATCCCGGCGGCGTACGCCCTCACGGCTTCGAGCAGCTCGGCCGTGCGCTGCTCGGCCGTCAGGCCCGCCAGGCGGCCGAGCAGCGCGTCCGCCGTGTCCGTACCGCCGGCCGGGGGCCGTACGAGGGCCCCGAACAGCGGTGGCAGGTCGGGGCGGCTCGCCAGGGATCTCAGGTCGAGCCGGATCGGTACGACGGCCGGTGCGTCGGTGCCGATGGCGGTGGAGAAGAGTGCCAGTCCGTCCGCCTCCGACAGCGGTCGCACACCGGTCCCGGTCATCCGGCGCCGGTCGCCGTCCGCCAGTTCCGCCGCCATGCCGTCCGTGCTGTCCCAGAGCCCCCAGGCCAGGGAGTGCGCGGGGAGACCGAGGAGGTGCCGGTGGGCGGCGAGCGCGTCGAGGAAGGCGTTGGCCGCGGCATAGCTGCCCTGTCCGGGGTTGCCGAAGACTCCTGCGGACGAGGAGAACAGCACGAATGCCGAGAGCTTCGCCGACTCGGTCAGTTCGTGCAGGTTGAGCGCGGCGTCGACCTTGGGGCGGAGTACGGTGTCGACCCGCTCGGGTGTCAGCGAACCGATCACTCCGTCGTCCAGCACACCGGCCGCATGCACCACCCCGTTCAGGGGGTGCTCCGGGGGGACCGCCGCCAGGACATCGGCGAGAGCCGCCCGGTCGGCGACGTCGCACGCCACGACCTCGGCGTGGGCACCCAGCCCGGCCAGTTCGGCGACCAGCTCGGCGCTGCCGTCGGCCGCAGGGCCGCGCCTGCCGAGAAGGAGCAGGCGCCGGACGCCGTGTGCGGTGACCAGATGCCGGGACACCAGCTTGCCGAGCATGCCGGTGGCGCCGGTGAGCAGGACCGTTCCCTCGGGGTCGAAGGCCGGTGGCCGGTCGGCGGGTACGTCGGCGGGTACGGAGGGCCTGGCCAGGCGAGCGCCCAGGGCCTGGCCGTCGCGGACGGCGACCTGGAGCTCCCCGGCGGCCAGCGCGACCGGTAGTTCGTCGAGCCCATCGAGGTCGGCCAGTACCACGCGCCCCGGGTTCTCCGACTGCGCGGAGCGCACCAGCCCCCACACCGCGGCCCCGGCCAGATCGGTGAGCGGGCCGGCGGCAACCGCCCTTCGGGTGACGACGACCAGTGTGGAGTGCGCGTAGCGGTCGTCCGCCAGCCAGCTCTGGAGTACGCCGAGGACGCGGTGGACCTCCCGGCGCACGGCGTCACCGCCGCTGCCCGGCTCGGTCGCCAGCACGACGGTCCCGGGTACGGCGGCGTCCGCGCCGAGCCGGTCCCAGTGCTCCCACACCACGGGTGCCGTCGCCGCCGTGGCGGTCGGCAGGGGCGTCCAGGCGAGTTCGAACAGAGCGTCCTGCCCGGCGCCGCGGGCGGCGGCCAGCTCGGCCGGGTCGATGTCGCGGAGTACCAGGGATGCCACCGAGGCGACGGGCCTCCCGGTGTCATCGCTGATCGCCAGGGAGACTCCGCCGTCGGCTGCCGGGGATATCCGTACCCTCAGCCGAGCCGTGGCTTGGGTGAGGACCGTTACTCCCGTCCAGGCGAACGGAAGCCGGAGCGCGCCGGGTTCGCCGGTACCGAGCGCGATGGCTTGCAGGCATGCGTCGAGCAGGGCGGGGTGGAGACGGAACCCCTCCTCCGTCACCTCGCCACCGGGCAGGGCCACTTCGGCGAACACCTCTGCCCCGTGCCGCCAGGCCGCGGCCAGCCCTTGGAAGGCGGTTCCGTACGCCAGCCCGTCGGCCGCGAGATCGTCGTAGCGGCCGGTGAGATCGACCGGGGAGGCGTCATGCGGCGGCCACTCGGGGCCGGGGAAGGCGAGGGCCTCCCGGACCGGGGCGGATGTGGTGGCGCGTACGGTACCGGCCGTACCGATGGCATGGCGGACCCACGGACGACCGGATTCACCACCGCGTTCCGTACCGCGTCCGCCACCGCGTGAGTGCACACTGACCTCGCGGCTCCCCGACGCGTCGGGCGCTCCTACAAGGACCTGGAACGCGACTCCGCCGTGTTCGGGGATCACCAGGGGTGCTTCGAGGACCAGTTCGTCGAGCCGGCCGCACCCGCTCTCCTCGGCGGCGGCGATCGCGAGTTCGACGAACCCGGTGCCCGGGAAAAGGATCACGCCGCCCACCACATGATCTGCCAGCCACGGCTGGGCCTGCACCGACAAGCGCCCCGTGAACATCGCCGTATCCGACCCCGCTACGGTGACGGCCGCGCCGAGCAGTGGGTGCACGGCGCTCGCCAGCCCGATGGACTCGGGGTCAGCGCCTGCGGTGCTCGCCCTGTTCCAGTACGTCTGCCGTTGGAAGGGGTAGGTGGGGAGGTCGGGGAGGTGGTGGCCGGTGGGGTGGAGGGCGGTCAGGTCGAGGTCGGTGCCGTGGGTGTGGAGGGTGCCG
>NZ_JBSFNQ010000035.1:0-78822 GCF_053981115.1 Streptomyces sp. NPDC003691
TCCGGATGGCGGCGGCACTGGCGGCGGCCGGGGTGCCGCCGGGCGTGGTCAACGTGGTCACCGGCTCGTCCCCCGGGGTGGGGGAACCCGGTTCCGGCGCGGGCTCCCGGTTCCGGTGGAGCCCTGTGTCAGGCGTGTTGTCTGCCCTTCATCGCCACCCAGGCCCGGTCGCCCAGGAAGACCAGGATGACGGCGGCCACCAGCTGGAACGCATGGCGGCTCCAGTCGATGCCGGCGGTCTCCGCGACTCCGAGTCCGGCCGCGATCCAGTTGCCGATCACGGCGCCACCGATGCCGCAGATGGTGGCGAGCCACAAGGGGAGATGCTGCTTGCCGGGCAGGACCAGCTTCGCCAGCAGGCCCAGCACGAATCCCACGATGATCGCCCACAACCAGCCCATGGCTGCCTCCTCGTCAGGCTCTGCGTGAGCAGGTACGCCGCCATTCTCGGCCTTTGCACCAAATGGCGCATGTCGGGCTATCTCCCGGCTTCCCCCGGTGGTACGTGCCCCGGGGGCCGGGCGTACCGTGGTGGACGGCGGGACCGGGGAGCGTTCCGCGGACGATCGGGCGGTGGCATGTGATGCGGCAGCGGGTGGGTGCGGAGGTCTTCCGGATCACCGGGGCCCGGCAGGGGCTGGCCGAGGACGTCCGGGGGCGGCAGCGCCGCTATGTGATCTCCATGTCGGTCCGGACGGTGTCGTTCGTGGCCGCGGCCGTCCTGTGGAACGTCGAGCGGCCGGTGGCGGTCGTCGCCATCGTGCTCGGGATGCTACTCCCGTACGTGGCCGTGGTGATCGCGAACGCGGGCCGGGAGAGGCCCCCCTCCCTGCCCTCCACCTTTGTGGTGGCAACCGCCCGGCCGATGCTCGGGGCCGGGCCCGTGCAAAACCCGGGGCACCCTGAGAGCGCAGAGAACACCGGGGAGCCGGCGGGCCAAGGCGCGGCAACGGCCGGGAAAACGTCGGATCAATAGTTCAAGTTCCGGTGCCCCGGGGGCCGTTGCCCGTGGCATACTGCCTAGGCGCTCCGCATCCCCCGTCGGGGCGACGGACCGACGCCGGGCAGCTCCCCCCGTGGCTGCTCGGCGTCGCTGTGAGTGGACAATAAACCGGTGCTTATCGACCCGGTGAACGACGAGAACCCCATCTGCTCGGCCAAGGGCTGCCGTACGGCGGCGGTCTGGGTGCTGGCCTGGAACAACCCGAAGCTGCATACGCCCGAGCGCCGCAAGACCTGGCTGGCCTGCGAGGAGCACCGGGAGCATCTGTCGCAGTTCCTGGCGGTCCGCGGCTTCCTGAAGGAGGTCGTGACGCTGGCGGAGTGGCACGCCCGGCCGGGCGCGGAGGACTGACCCCGCGCGGCCCGGGTACGCCGGGGTGGCGTCGGCTCCGTACGCTCCCCGGCCCGGTCGGCCGCCCGGTGCAGCCGGTCAGCCGCCGATGGCCGACATCGGGCGCTCCGGCTGGCGGAACTCCGGATCGTCGAGCCCCGAACCCGCCTTCTTGCCCAGCATCGCCCGCTGCCAGAGCCGGGCCGTCTCCTCGTCGGAGGCGCCCGAGCGCAGCGCGCCGCGCAGATCGGTCTCCTCGCGGGCGAACAGACAGGTGCGCACCTGGCCGTCGGCGGTGAGCCGGGTGCGGTCGCAGGCGGCGCAGAAGGGGCGGGTGACCGAGGCGATCACTCCCACGCGGTGCGGGCCGCCGTCGACGGTCCACCGTTCGGCGGGCGCGGAGCCGCGGTCGCCCCGGTCCTCGGGGGTGAGGTCGAAGCGGGTCCGGAGGGAGGCGAGGATGTCCCCGGCGGTGATCATGCCGTCGCGCTGCCAGCCGTGCTGGGCGTCGAGCGGCATCTGCTCGATGAACCGGAGTTCGTAGCCGTGGTCCATCGCCCAGGCCAGCAGGGCGGGCGCCTCGTCGTCGTTGAGCCCGGGCATCAGGACGGCGTTGACCTTGACCGGGGTGAGCCCGGCGGCCCGGGCGGCTGCCAGCCCGGCCAGGACGTCGTGGTGGCGGTCCCGGCGGGTGAGGGTCCGGAAGACCTCGGGGCGCAGGGTGTCCAGGGAGACGTTGACCCGGTCGAGACCGGCGGCGTGGAGGGCCGCGGCGGTCCGGGCGAGGCCGATGCCGTTCGTCGTGAGGGAGATCCGGGGGCGGGGGGTGAGTTCGGCGCACCGCTCGACGATGCCGGTGAGGCCCGGTCTGAGCAGGGGCTCGCCGCCGGTGAAGCGGACCTCGGTGATTCCGAGCCGGGTGACGGCGATCCGGACCAGCGCGACGATCTCGTCGTCGGTGAGCAGCTCGGGTTTGGGCAGCCACCGCAGCCCCTCCTCGGGCATGCAGTAGGTGCAGCGCAGGTTGCACCGGTCGGTCAGCGAGACCCTGAGGTCCGTGGCCACCCGGCCGTAGGTGTCGGCGAGCACGGTCGGTCTCCTCCCCCGACGAGACGGACATGGGACGTATGCCGGGGCCGCGGGGCCGCCGGTCATGCGTCCGAGCCTACGCCAGGGGTCCGGCGGGACCGGCGGGACCGGTGCTGCGGAGGGGCCGGAGGAGGTGCGGCCGCGCCCCGAGGGCTGCGGCGCGGCCGCGTACGGTCGCCGTCCGGTCACGGTCCGTCTCCGGTGGGGGCTCGCCGGGGCGGTGCGACCGGGGCGCCGGGCGCTCAGTGGGCGCCGACTCCGGTGAGGGACTTGACCTCCAGTTCGGCGTACTTGCCGCGGTCGGGCTTCTCCTTCGTCAGGACCGAGCCCAGCCAGCCGAGGAGGAAGCCGAGCGGGATGGACACCAGGCCCGGGTTCTCCAGCGGGAACCAGTAGAAGTCGGCGTTCTTGAACATCGAGGTGGGCTTGCCGGAGACGACCGGCGAGAAGATCACCAGGACGACGGAGGAGATCAGACCGCCGTAGATGGACCAGAGCGCGCCCTGGGTGGTGAACCGCTTCCAGAACAGGCTGTAGAGGATCGTCGGCAGGTTCGCCGAGGCCGCGACGGCGAAGGCGAGCGCGACGAGTCCGGCGACGTTCAGATCGCGGGCGAGGGCGCCGAGCGCGATGGAGGCGACGCCGATGGCGACGGTGGCCCAGCGGGCCGCCCGTACCTCCTCCTTCTCCGTGGCCTGTCCCTTGCGGATGACATTGGCGTAGATGTCGTGGGCGAAGGAGGACGAGGAGGCGAGGGTCAGGCCGGCGACGACGGCGAGGATGGTCGCGAAGGCGACTGCGGAGATGACGGCGAGCAGGATCGCCCCGCCCGTCGAGTCGGTGCCGCCGAGATGGAGGGCGAGCAGCGGGGCGGCCGTATTGCCCGCCTTGTTGGACTCGGTGATCTCGGTCTGGCCGACGATGGCGGCGGCGCCGAAGCCGAGGGCGATGGTCATCAGATAGAAGCCGCCGATGATGCCGATCGCCCAGAGGACGGACTTGCGGGCGGCCTGTGCGGTGGGAACGGTGTAGAAGCGGATGAGGATGTGCGGCAGTCCTGCGGTGCCGAGGACCAGGGCGATGCCGAGCGAGATGAAGTCGAGTTTGGAGGTGCCGGTGGCGCCGTACTTCAGCCCCGGCTCCAGGAACGCGGCGCCGTGTCCGCTCTTCTCGGCGGCGGTGCCGAGCAGGTCGGAGATGTTGAAGTTGAACTTGAGCAGCACCAGGAAGGTGATCAGCAGGGTTCCGGCGATCAGCAGGACCGCCTTGACCATCTGGACCCAGGTGGTGCCCTTCATACCGCCGATGGTGACGTAGAGGATCATGATGATGCCGACGAGGGCGACGATCAGCACCTTGCCGGTGTCGGTGGTGATGCCCAGCAGCAGCGAGACCAGGACGCCCGCCCCGGCCATCTGGGCGAGCAGATAGAAGATGGACACCACGATGGTGGAGGTGCCCGCGGCGGTGCGGACCGGGCGCTGGCGCATCCGGTAGGCGAGGACGTCGCCCATGGTGAACCGGCCGGAGTTGCGCAGGGGTTCGGCGACCAGCAGCAGGGCGACCAGCCAGGCGACGAGGAAGCCGATGGAGTAGAGGAAGCCGTCGTAGCCGAAGAGGGCGATGGCACCGGCGATACCGAGGAAGGACGCGGCGGACATGTAGTCGCCGGAGATGGCGAGTCCATTCTGGAAGCCGGTGAACTGCCGTCCGCCTGCGTAGAAGTCGGCGGCGCTCTTGGTCTGCCGGCCAGCCCAGACCGTGATGATCAGGGTGGCGACCACGAAGAGACCGAACAGGGTGATGATCAGCGGCCGGTGTTCGGTGGCCGCACCCGCGGCGGCGAGGGTCAGGGACGGGGACGGTGCCGGGCTCATGCGCCGCCCTCCATCCGGGCCTTGATGGCCTCGGCCCGCGGGTCGAGGACGCGGGCGGCGTGCCGCGCGTACCACCAGGCGATGAGGAAGGTCGTCGCGAACTGGGCGACGCCGAGGACGAGGGCGACGTTGATGTTGCCGAAGAGCTTGGTGCCCATGAAGCCGCCCGCGTAGTTCGACAGCAGCACATAGAGCAGGTACCAGGCGACGAAGGCGATCGTCAGCGGGAAGGCGAAGGAGCGGTAGGAGTGCCGCAGCTCGGTGAAGTCCGGGCTCTCCTGGGCCTCGATGAACTGCTCGGTGGTGGGGGGCTGGGCGGGGCGCGGGGAGGTTTTGCTGAGCGGCGGCGGTGCGTCGGTGGTCACGGACTCTCCTGTTGACGCCGGGGTCGTCGAGGGGGACAGGCTGCTCAAAGCGGTCCTTTGTTCCTTGGGTCAGGGGGCGGTTCGATGGTGCTCCACCTCCTGCCAACGGCACGGAGAGCACGCCGGGCGGGTTCAACTTCGGTCGTTTTTGGTCCGCTCCGCGGATTGTCGGTTCGAACACATTGATGACGACCAAGATCAGCGCTAGTTTCACTGGTCATGTACCCGCCTACCGGTACTCCGGGTACCGCGAGGCGGACGGCAGTGCTCCGGCACCTACTCGAAGATGTGGAGAACCCATGGCTCTTCCGGGATCCAGACGGCAGCGTGCGACGGCCCTGACCGCGGGTCTGGCGCTGACCGCCACCCTCGGCTTCCTTCCGGCCGGGTCCGCTTCGGCGGCCGACGCGGGCGGCACGGCGGCCGCGGTTCCGGCGGCGACCGACGGTCCCAAGCTGTCGTACGTGGTGAACGTGAAGGGCGGCTACGGCCACGCCAAGTCGGTCAAGAAGGCGATAGCCGCGGCCGGCGGCACCATCGTCATCGCCTACGACCAGATAGGCGTGATCGTCGTCCACTCGCAGAACCCGGCCTTCGCGGAGACCATCCGCAAGGCCCGCGGTGTCGAGTCGGCCGGTGCCTCCCGTACCGCTCCGATCGCCCCCGCCCTGGACACCGCGATCGACTCGGAGCGGCCGCTGACCGCCGCCGAGGCGAAGGAGGCGGCCGCGGCCGCCGTCGAGGGTGAGGACCCGCTGGAGCCGCTGCAGTGGAGCCTGCCCGCCATCAAGGCGGACCAGGCCCATGAGCGCACCCTGGGCAGCAAGAAGGTCACGGTCGCCGTGATCGACACGGGTGTCGACGACACCCACCCGGACCTGGCGCCGAACTTCGACGTCCGCTCCTCGGCCAACTGTGTCACCGGCAAGCCGGACACCACCCCGGGCTCCTGGCGGCCGGGTCCCACCGAGTCGGACCACGGCACGCATGTCGCGGGCACCGTCGCCGCGGCCAAGAACGGCGTCGGCGTCACCGGTGTCGCCCCCGGCGTGAAGGTCTCCGGCATCAAGGTGTCCAACCCGGACGGCTTCTTCTACACCGAGTCCGTCGTCTGCGGGTTCGTCTGGGCCGCCGAGAACGGCGCCCAGATCACCAACAACAGCTACTACATCGACCCGTGGCTGTTCAACTGCAAGAACGACCCGGACCAGGGCGCCCTGGTCGAGGCCGTCACCCGGGCCACCCGCTACGCCGAGCGCAGGGGCACGGTCAACGTGGCCGCCGCCGGCAACTCCCGGATGGACCTGGCCGCGGACTCCCTGACGGACACCACGAGCCCCAACGACACCACTCCGGGCAGCCGGGTGATCAACCCGAGCGAGTGCCTGGACATCCCCACCCAGCTGCCGGGGGTCGTGACGGTCTCCTCGCTGGGCGCCAAGGGCCTGAAGTCGTCGTTCTCGAACTACGGCAACGGTGTGGTGGACATCTCCGCGCCCGGCGGTGACGGCACCCGCTTCCAGGCGCCCGACGGCCCGGCGGTCGACGGCCGGATCCTGTCGACGCTGCCCGGCGGCAAGTTCGGCTACAAGGCCGGTACGTCGATGGCCTCCCCGCATGTCGCGGGTGTCGCGGCGCTCATCAAGTCCAAGTACCCGTGGGCCCCGCCGGCGCTGGTGAAGGGGCTGCTGTACGGGCAGGCCGACGACCGCGCCTGCACCAACCCGTACGACATCAACAACGACGGTGTCGTGGACGCGGTCTGCGAGGGCGACACCCGGAAGAACGGCTTCTACGGCGAGGGCGTCACCGACGCGCTCGACGCGGTGCGCCGCTGATCCACCGGCCGCGCGGCGGGTGATCCACCCGCCGGGCGGCCGCCGTCCGACGACGGCGAGGAGGGCCGGACGATCCGTCCGGCCCTCCTTCGTGTTTTCCTGCCCGCGCTCCGAGGGGGAGCTCCCGGGCGCTAGCGGCGCGGCGCGGCCGTGTTCGGGGCCGTGTTCGTGGTCGGGGGCTCGGCCGGGGTGGGAGCCGTCTCCGCGTCCCCGGCCGGAGCGGCGGCCGCGTCCGGGGCGGTGATCTCGTCCGGGGCCGTACCGGCCGGCCGGCCCGTCGCCGAGAGCACCCCGAGGGCCAGCAGCAGCTGTCCCGCGCTGTAGAGCAGCATGATCCAGAAGTCGGGCGCGGGAAGCTGCGGCCAGTCGGCGACGCCGGTGGCGATGATCAGGTCGGAGACGAGGAAGAGCGCGCCGCCGACCCCGGCGAGCGGGCCGAGCGCGGCCGACCGCCAGGCCATCGTGGTGAGCAGCGCCGCGTATCCGGCGACGGGCACCCGCAGTTCGGCCGGGAGGCCGGGCCAGAGCAGCACCACGAGGACCACCAGGGCGGTGCCGTAGACCGGTCCGGTCCAGCGCGCCGGCGCGGCGCCGCCGCGGACCGCGGCGAAGAGCGCCAGATAGCAGAGGTGCCCCACGGCGAAGGAGCCCATTCCGGTCAGGAAGGCCCACTCCGCGCCGGAGAGCAGGAACACGTCCCCGCCCCAGCCGAAGAGCAGCGCCACCACCAGCAGCCGGGGGCCGCCCCGTACCAGCACCAGGGCCGCGATCAGCGGCATCAGCAGGGGCTTGGCGATCCGGTGCCCGGCCTCGGCACCGGCGAGGAGGGAGCCGAGGTCGGCCAGGAGCGCCAGGGCGAAGGCGGCGGTGAGGACCCGGGCGGCGAGTACGGCGCGGGAGGTCGGCGGAAGGGTCGCCGTACGGAGCTGATCGGTGGTCACGCGGCACGTCCTGCGGGGGTTTCGGGGGCGGTGGGGGCGGGCGGGCGAGCATGTCCGGCGGGGGCGGCCGGTTCCGGGCGGGGCGGTACGGCCCCGGGCGCGGGCACGGCGGCCCCCGGCGGTACGGCCCCGGGCGCGGCGGCCCTGGAGGGTTCGGCGTCCGGCACCGCGGTCCCGGGCCGTGCGGCCGCCGGTTCAGGCCGGGGCGCGGGCTGCCAGCCCGGGCCGCGCAGCAGCCTCCCCGCCCGCTCGCGCCAGGAGGACGCCGCCCTCAGGTCGCGGGCGATGGCCGCGTACTCGTGTGTGGCGACCCGCAGCGGGTTGCAGGTGTCGATGTTCTTGGTGAGCCCGTAGACGGGCCGCTCGGTCTCGGCCGCGAAGGAGCCGAAGAGCCGGTCCCAGACGATGAGGATGCCGCCGAAGTTCCGGTCCAGATAGCTCCCCTGGGACGCATGGTGCACCCGGTGGTGCGAGGGGGTGTTCAGGAGGTACTCGAAGGGCCGGGGCAGCCGCCCGATCCGCTCCGTATGCACCCAGAACTGGTAGACGAGATTGACCGACGAGCAGAAGGCCACCGCCGCCGGGTGCACCCCGAGGGCGACCATCGGGAGATAGAACGGCCACACCGTCCAGGTGGTCCACGGCTGGCGCAGGGCGGTGGTCAGGTTGAACTTCCGGCTGGAGTGGTGGACCACATGGCAGGCCCAGAGGATCCGCACCACATGGTGGCCCCGGTGGGACCAGTAGTAGAGGAAGTCCTGGGCGAGCAGCATCAGCGGCAGCGTCCACCAGAGCACCGGGGTGCGCGCCGGGGTGAGTTCGTACACCGCCGTGTAGACCGTGACGACCGGGATCTTCCAGAGGAAGTCGAAGGCGATGCTGCCGAGGCCCATGCTCACGCTGGTGACGGCGTCCCGGGTCTCGTAGCCGGCCGCCCGGTCGTCGGGACGGAGCCGGACGGCGACCAGCTCCACCGCCGTGAGCAGCACGAAGGCCGGTATCGACCACAGCACGACATCGGGCAGGTTCGGCATGGGTGCACCGTAGATGCGGTCCGCGGGGCGGGGCTAGACGGTGTTACCGACAAGTATGCGAGACGGATTGTCAGCAAGCTTTGGCGGGTTCCGCCAACCGGACCGCCAACCGGACCGCCCGCCGACCACCCGTCGACCGCCCGCCGGTGCCGCGGCACGGCCCCGCGCCGCGGCACCGGCGGGCCTGAGGGGGCGTAAGGGGCGCGCGGGGCAGGCGGATCGGGGCGGGGGCGGGGGCATCCGAGGAGTGGCGCGGGGACTGTCGGTGGCGGGCCGTATTCTCTGTGACCATGCTCGACGACAGCGCGGCGACAGCGGAGACCTGGCCCACCGCATACCCCGAGGGGTATGCGGTGGTCGATGTGGAGACCACCGGACTCGCCCGCGACGACCGGATAGTCTCCGCCGCCGTCTACCGGCTGGACGCCCGGGGCGAGGTGGAGGACCACTGGTACACCCTGGTCAATCCGGAGCGGGACCCGGGCCCGGTCTGGATCCACGGGCTGACCAGCGAGGTGCTGGCGGACGCCCCGCTCTTCACCGAGATCGCGGGGGCCTTCTCGGAGCGGCTCGCGGACCGGGTGCTCGTCGCCCACAACGCCCTCTTCGACTGGTCCATGATCGCCCGGGAGTACGCCCGGGCGGGGCTCACCGCCCCGGTGCGCCGGAGACTCTGCACCATCGCGCTCGCCAAGGAGCTGGCGCTGCCGCTGCCCAATCACAAACTGGAGTCGCTGGCGGCGCACTTCGGCGTGGTCCAGCAGCGCGCCCACCACGCGCTGGACGACGCCCGGGTGCTGGCGGAGGCCTTCCGGCCCAGTCTGCGCGCGGCCGCGCGGGACGGGATGCGGCTGCCGCTCCTCGAGTGCCGTCCGCTCACCGAGTGGGCGGACTCCCCGGCGAGCCCGCGCATCGGCCACCAGCCGTCGTACGGGCACCGGCCGCCGGGCTCCGCCTCGTACGGCTCGTACGGCAGCTGGCGCCCGTCCCGGAAGCGGCCCGCCTGCCCCTATCCGAACCCCGGGCGGTATGTGGCGGGGCAGCCGCTGAAGCAGGGGATGCGGGTGGCGTTCTCCGGTGACACCTCCGTCGACCGCGAGCTGCTGGAGGACCGGGCGTTCGACGCCGGTCTGCATATCGCGGGCAGTGTCTCCCGGCTGACCAGTCTGCTGGTGACCAACGACCCGGATTCGGTCACCTCCAAGGCGGCCAGGGCAAAGGCGTACGACACCCCCGTCCTCGACGAGGCCGCGTTCACCCAGTTGCTGCGGGACGTCGCCCCGGCGGACGGCCCGGCGGCTTCGGGCCCGGAGCGGCCCGGGGGCGCAGTCGGGTGACGGCCGGGCGTGCCGCACCGCGATCGGCGGCCCCTGCCCCGCACGCTGTGCCCCATGGCACGTTGCGAGGTCTGCGGTAACGAGTACGGGATGTCGTTCGAGGTGCATGCGCAGGGCGCGGTGCACGTCTTCGACTGCTTCGCCTGCGCGATCCACCGGATGGCGCCGATCTGCGAACACTGCCGGGTGCAGGTCATCGGGCAGGGCGTCGAGGCGGACGGCCACTGGTACTGCGGCGCGCACTGCGCCCGCGCGGAGGGCCGGGTCGGCATCGTCGACCGGGTCTGAGCGGCAGGGAGGCCCGGGGGTACGACGGGGGCGGGCCGGTCCCGGCACCCCCGCACGCACCGCCACCACCGTTCTCCCCCTCCTGGCCGCTGCCCCCGCCCGCCGCCCCGAGAGGGGACCCACCGCCGGGCGCGGCGGGGGCGGCAGGTACCGTCGATCCGTGTACCGCTTCCTGTTCACCCGGCAGTGGGTGAGCCTCACCCTCATCGGCCTCGTCCTCATCCCCGTGATGATCGAGCTGGGCTTCTGGCAGTTCCACCGCCATGAACGCCGGGTCGAGCAGAACGCGCTGATCGCCCGGAACCTGGAGGCCGCACCGGTCCCGGTCACCGAGCTGACCTCCCCCGGCCACCGGGTCCCCCGTGCGGACTACTGGCGCCGGATCACCGCCACGGGGACCTTCGACACCTCGGGCGAGGTCGTCGTCCGCCTCCGTACCGACGCCGACGAGCGGGTCGGGTACCACGTACTGACCCCGCTGGTCCTCCGGGACGGCCGGGTCGTCATGGTCAACCGCGGCTGGGTGCCGTCGCCCGGCGACCCCAAGGCCTTCCCCGAGGTCCCCGCCCCGCCCCGGGGCACGGTGACCGTCACCGGCCGGCTCAAGGCCGACGAGACCACGAAGGCGAGCGGTATCAAGGACCTGGCCGGTCTGCCGCCCCGCCAGGTGATGCTGATCAACAGCGAGCAGCAGGCGGAGCTGCTGGGCAAGCAGGTACTCGGCGGCTATCTGGAGCTGACCGGCCCCGAGCCCGCGGGCGGCAGCCCCAAGCCGGTCCACTCCCCCGACCACGATTCCATCGGCGCTCATATGGCGTACGCCGTCCAGTGGTGGCTGTTCACCGCGGCCGTGCCGGTCGGATGGGTGATCCTGGTCCGCCGCGAGCTGCGCGACCGGCGCGAGGCGGCGGCCAAGGCGGCGGAAGCGGGCACGGCCGGGGAATCCGAGGGGGCCGGGGAGGCCGCGGAAGCGGGGAAGTCCGACGGCCCCGGAGTGTCCCCGGCGGCCGGGGAGAGCGCCGGTCCGGGGACCGGTACCGGGGCCGGAGCGCCCGAGGGCGCGGAAGAGCCCAGCGCGTCCGCGAACGCCTGAGCCCCGTTCCTGCCCGTCCGGCCTTCCGGTCCGGCGTCCGGCCTGCCGCCTGCCTCATGCCTCATGCGCCGCGTGTGCCCCTCGCGCCCGCCTGATTGACCGTCGTACGCAACGGGAACACGCGTCACGTGACCCTACGCATCGAGGACTACGCCCTCATCGGCGATCTCCAGACCGCGGCGCTCGTCGGCACCGACGGCTCCGTCGACTGGCTCTGTCTGCCGCGCTTCGACTCCGGTGCCTGCTTCGCCGCACTCCTCGGCGACAAGGAGAACGGTCACTGGCGCATCGCCCCCAAGGGCTCCGAACGGTGCACCTCACGCCGCTACCTCGGGGACTCGCTGGTCCTCGAAACCCGCTGGGAGACCCGCACCGGCACGGTGACGGTGACCGACTTCATGCCGCAGCGGGACATCACACCCGATGTGATGCGGATCGTGGAGGGCGTCAGCGGGACCGTCGAGCTGGAGTCCGTACTGCGGCTCCGCTTCGACCACGGTTCGATCGTGCCCTGGATGCGCCGCTCGGACGATCACCGGGTGGCGGTCGCGGGCCCCGATTCGGTCTGGCTGCGCAGCGAACCCCCGGTCCGTACCTGGGGGCAGCAGTTCAGCACGGTGTCGTCGTTCGCCGTCGGCGAGGGCGAACGGGTGGCGTTCGTCCTGAGCTGGCATCCCTCCCACGAGCAGCGGCCCGATCTCATCGACCCCTACGAGGCGCTGCGGTGCAGCCTCTCGGACTGGGCCCGCTGGTCGGACTCCTGCCGGGCCGCGGGCCGCTACCGGGACGCGGTGGTCCGTTCACTGATCACCCTGAAGGCCCTCACCTACGCCCCCACCGGCGGTATCGTCGCCGCGCCCACCACCTCCCTGCCGGAGGAGCTCGGCGGCGTAAGGAACTGGGACTACCGCTACTGCTGGCTGCGGGACTCCACCCTCACGCTCGAAGCCCTGCTCGCCGCGGGGTACAAGGAGGAGGCGGCGGCCTGGCGGGACTGGCTGCTGCGGGCGGTGGCGGGCGATCCGGCGGACCTCCAGATCATGTACGGGCTCGGCGGGGAGCGCCGGCTGCCCGAGACGGAGCTGGGCTGGCTCGGCGGCTATGCCGGCTCCACCCCCGTACGGACCGGGAACGCGGCCGTCGACCAGCTCCAGCTCGATGTCTACGGCGAGGTGATGGACTCCCTCTACCTCGCCGCACAGCAGGGCATTCCGGGCGAACGGCATACCTGGTTCATCCAGCTCAGCCTGCTGGGATTCCTGGAGTCCAAGTGGCGGGAGCCGGACGAGGGGCTGTGGGAGGTACGGGGGCCCCGGCAGCACTTCGTCCACTCCAAGGTCATGGCCTGGGTGGCGGCGGACCGGGCCGTCCGGACCCTGGAGGCCGACCCTTCGCTCCGCGGCGACGTCGCCCGGTGGCGGACCATGCGGGACGAGGTGCACCGGGAGGTCTGCGAGAAGGGGTACGACCCGGTGCGCAACACCTTCACCCAGTACTACGGCTCCCGGGAGCTGGACGCGGCGACCCTGCTGATCCCCCGGGTCGGCTTTCTGCCCCCGGACGACCCCCGGGTCGTGGGCACCGTCGACGCGGTCCGCGCCGAGCTGGGCGCGCACGGCGGCCTGGTCCGCCGCTACAGCACCGAGGGGGCTTCGGTCGACGGGCTCCCCGGAGCCGAGGGCGCCTTTCTGGCCTGCTCGTTCTGGCTGGCCGACGCCCTGCGGATGACGGGCCGGACCGCCGAGGCACGGGAGCTGTTCGAGCACCTTCTGACGCTCCGCAACGACGTGGGGCTGCTCGCCGAGGAGTACGACCCGGTGGCGGGCCGCCAGTTGGGCAACTTCCCGCAGGCCTTCAGCCATATCGCCCTGGTGACCACCGCCCTCGCGCTGGCGGACGAGGACACGGGAGGATAGGGGCATGGATCTTGGACTGAAGGACCGTGTGTACGTCGTCACCGGCGGCTCCCGGGGGCTCGGCAACGCCTCCGCCCGGGCGCTGGTGGCGGAGGGCGCGAAGGTGGTGGTCTCCGGGCGGGACGAGAAGACCGTGCTGGACGCGGCCGCCGAGCTGGGGCCGGACGCGGTGGGCGTCGCCGTCGACAACGCCGACCCGGACGGCGCGGAGCGGCTGCTGGCGGCGGCCCGGGCGCACTTCGGGCGGGTCGACGGGGTGCTGATCAGCGTCGGCGGTCCGCCGCCGGGTTCGGCCGCGGACAATACGGACGAGCAGTGGCGTACCGCGTTCGAGACGGTGTTCCTCGGCGCGGTCAGGCTCGCCCGGGCGTCCGTCGGGGTCCTCGGTGACGGCGGTGTCGTCGGCTTCGTCCTCTCCGGTTCCGTCCATGAGCCGATCCCGGGTCTGACCGTCTCCAACGGACTGCGCCCCGGGCTCGCGGGCTTCGCCAAGTCCCTGGCGGACGAGGTCGGCCCGCGGGGCATCCGGGTCGTCGGCCTGCTGCCCTCGCGCATCGACACCGACCGGGTCCGGGAGCTGGACTCGCTGACGGGCGACGCGGACACGGCACGGGCGGGCAACGAGTCGCGCATCCCGCTGCGGCGGTACGGCACCCCGGAGGAGTTCGGCCGGGTCGCGGCGTTCGTCCTCTCCCCGGCCGCCTCCTATCTCACGGGCGTGATGCTCCCGGTGGACGGCGGCGCGCGGCGGGGTTTCTAGCCGCTGCGGGCACGGCGGCCGGGGCGGGCGGCCCGAGGGGCCGGCACGGGCGGGTCCGGCACCTCGGGGGTGGCGCACGCGTCCCTCGCAGGTCCGGGCATCCGGGCACCTGCGTGGACGTACACCGAGGAGCTGATCGCCCTCGGCATCACCCACGACGCGGCCGCCCGCGCCCGGCCCGGTGCCGTACGGCGCCTACGGCACCCGCGTACACGGCTTGTACGGTGCGGACGGTGTACGCCGCCGGGTCAGGAGACCCGGCGCGGGCCGTGCTTCGCCGCGCGGAGGCGGCACTCCGTGCGCAGCTCCGGGAGACCCGTCGAGGTCCGGGCATGGGCCACGGCCTCCGAGGTCAGGGTCCGCAGGGTGCGGACCGGGGACGCGTGCGGTTCCAGCAGGAGCCCGACCCGGGCCTCGGGAGCGCCGCCCCGGCGCCGGCGCAGTCTGACACTGGCCCGCCGTACGCCCTCCAGCGATTCCGCTTCCCCCTCCATCACCCCTTCCAGCGCCCGTCCCCGCAGCCGGGCGGCCTCGCCGTCGCCGTCGGTTCCCGCGGCCACGGCGAGTTCGCCGATACGGGCCCGCCGCAGCTGGGCGAGGAGCAGCCAGAGCGCTGCGACGGCCAGGACGGCGAGGACCGCGATGGTGGCGGGCCACCAGCCGTCCGCCCGCCACCGCTCCCGGTCGGCCGTGCTCAGCAGTACGTCGCCGGGGCCGTACCACGGCCACCAGGACGGTACGGAGAGCCCGGCGCCCGCCGCGAGAGCCGCGCCCCCGGCCGCCAGCAGCACCAGTCCGGCCAGGCCCAGCGCCACCCGGTTCACCGTCCGCAGCATGCCGGTCTCATCTCTTCTTCCGGGGCGGCCGCACCACCCGTACCGACGGCACCGGCGGTTTCGCCAGGCCGAGTTCGCCGACGGCGTCCGCCAGGGCGGTCTCCACATCGGCCCGGACGTCGTCGAGGTCGCGGAAGTGGGCGCCCACCCGTACCGATGCCTTGCGGCGCCCCACCCGGACCCGGGCCGACCGCACCCCGGCCACCTCCAGTACCCGGTCCCGGAGCACCAGGGCGGCCGCGTCCCGGGTCAGCCCGGCCCGGACCGGGCCGGGCGCGCCGGGGTCGGCGTCGCGGCGCATGGGCAGCAGTGAGCGCAGCCCGGGGGCGAGGGCCATCAGCAGCAGCCAGAGTCCGACGGCGGCCGCGACCGCGGCACCGGCCATGGCCCAGGTGGAGTCGAGCCGGGTCGTCGCGAGCCAGTCCGCGGCCTCCCGCCGCCAGGCCATGGCCGGGCGTCCGGCGCGTACCGCCGCGACGTCGTAGAGGAGCAGCCCCGCGGCGCCGAGGACCACCAGGGCCAGCAGACCCGCCGGAAGGCGTCGTACGGACCAGAAGCGGCGGGCACCGGCGGCGGGCGCGCCGGGCGGGGGCGGGGCGCCGGGGCCGTCGGCCGGGACCGGTCCGGGGCCGGAGGCGTGCGCGCTCACCGGACCCCACGCTCCGCCGCGCCGCGCGGATGTGCCGGAAGCAGTCTCTCCACGGATACGTCCACCTCGGGAACGTCCATTCCGGTCAGCGAGTTGACCCGTGCGACGACATGGCGGCGTACCGCACCGCACTGCCGTCCGATGTCGGAGGGGTAGCCGAGGTCGAGACTGATGCGGACCCGGGCGGCGTCCCGGTGCACCACGACTCCCGCGTGCGGCGCGGAACCGCCCTCGGGTACGCGGCCGATCGCCTCCCGCGCGGCCTGTGCGGCGATCTTGGCGACCACCCGCTCGGCGATGACGGTGGCACCCCGGTCGCCCGCGGGAACCCGCCCCGGGGCCCCCGGCACACCGGCGGCCCCGCGGGCGTCGTCGTCCGGACCGCCGTCGCGGCCGCGGGGCGGTACGGGGCCGCGCGGGCCGGTACCACCCGGAGCCACGGGACCGCCGGGGCCGCCCCGGTCGTCACCGGCCACCCGCGTCACCGGGTCCGGTCGCCGCGCTCACGGCCCCGGAAGAAGTCGCCGGGTTCCAGATCGCCGTCCAGGAAGCGGCCCGCCACAAAACCCACCGCGCCGAGCGCGGCGATCAGCAGGAACGCCCCGAAGCCACCGAAGTACCCGGCGAAGCCGAGTGCCATGCCGGCCAGCAGGCCGACCGCGGACATCCTCATCATCAGCTCCTTCGTCTCCGACCCGCCGCCACCGGGGTCAGGCCCCGGAGCGGGCGGCTACTGGAGCCGCGATTCCGGCTCCTCTTCCTCCTCCTCGGGGAGCTTCACATCGCTGACGGCGATATTGACCTCGACGACTTCGAGGCCCGTCATCCGCTCCACCGCGGAGATCACGTTCTCCCGCACCGCGCGGGCGACATCGGAGATCGACACGCCGTAGTCGACCACGATCTCCAGGTCGAGGGCCGTCTGCACCTCCCCGACCTCGGCGTTCACCCCCCGGGTCACACTGGCCCGGCCACCGCCCGGCACCCGGTCGCGAACCGCGCCGAAGGTACGGGAGAGACCGCTGCCCATCGCGTGGACGCCGACCACATCACGGGCCGCGAGCCCCGCGATCTTCTCGACGACACCGTCCGAGATGGTGGTACGGCCCCGGGAACCGGGGTCGCCGCCGCCGCGCTTGGTGACGGACGTCCTCCGCGGCTCGCCGCCCGAGCCCGTTCCACTGGTTGCGGTGTCACTCATGCCGGTGTCCTCTCCAGGCCCCTGCCTACGGTGCCGGGCGCGGCGGTCGAAGGACCGGTGTGCCGTTCCGCACGGCACGGCCGCACCCATTCCGGAATGCACCCTTTCGATCCACACTAAGGGCGAATGCCCGGTTATGCGCCGGGGGTACGGCAGGCTGGGCCCATGACCACTGCCGACGCGGTACGGGGGCGGCTCGCCCTGGGCCGGATCCTCCCGCTGGGACCCGCCGGGGACGGGGCCTGGCTGACGGAGCAGGCCGCCCGGGCGGCGCTGGAGCGGGCGGCGGACCGGATCTCCGGGGTACGGCTGATCGGGTCCCGCCGGGGCGCGCCGGGGCTGCGGCTCGCCCTCGACGACCCCTCGTCGGCGGTCGGCGCCCCGGTGCCGGCGCCGCCCGGAGCGCTGCCGCACGGGCCGCTGCGGATCGACGGGGAGGTCGCGGTGGCGCGGACGGCGCTGGAGCGCGCGCCGCTGCCCGAACTGGCCGCCGCCCTGCGCGACGCCCTGCTCACGGCGGCGGAGGCGCTGGACCTGGAGGTCGCCGCGGCCGATCTGCGGATGGCGAGCCTGCTCGACCCGGCGGAGGAGGAAACGGAAGCGGAAGCCCGGTCCGGGCGGAGCGGGACGGCCCCGCCGGTCACGGTGCCTCCCGGGGATCCGGCGGAGGAAGCGGTCGCGGCGGTGGCGGGGGTGGCCGGACTGACCGGGGTGCTGGGCCGTCCGGTGCGCCGGACGGCCCGCGGGCAGTCGGTGGAGTTCGCGGTGGCCGCCGGTCACCGGCCCCTGACGGTCGTCCGCGCGGTCCGCGCGGCCCTGTCCGCCGGGGCGGCGGACCTCCCGGTGTCCGTCCTGATCACGGCGGTGCACCCGCCGTCCGCGGCAGCCGGGAACTGAGGCCCGGCACCTCGCCCGGGGGCGCCGGCCCCGCCGGTTCCGCCCCGGGGAACGTCACCGGCCCCGGGGCCCCGGCAGCGGGATCACTAGGCCCGTCGCCGCACGGCGGACAGGCGCACCACCGGCCGGTGAGGATGTGCGCTGGTTACGGCCGTACGGCAGGCGGCACCCGCCCGGCCCGCGCCGCCGCTGCCCGTCGGCCCGGCCCGACGGCCCTCAGTCGCCGAGGCCCGCCAGATCGCGCAGCCGGCGGGCCTGGGCGGCCCGCTCGGCGGTGCGCTGGTCCTCGTACGAGCGGGTGGCCGCGCCCTGGAGCAGGGCCTTCGTCTCCACGACGGCGTCCCGCGGCGCGGCCAGCAGCGCGGTCGTCAGATCGGCGACCGCCGAGTCCAGTTCGGTTCCGGGTACGACGAGATTGGCCAGGCCGGTGCGCTCGGCCTCCTCGGCGTGGACGAAGCGGCCGGTGGCACAGATCTCCAGGGCCCGGGCATAGCCGACCAGGGACACCAGGGGATGGGTGCCGGTCAGATCGGGCACCAGCCCGAGGCTGGTCTCGCGCATCGCGAACTGCACGTCCTCGGCCACGATCCGCAGATCGCAGGCGAGGGCGAGCTGGAAGCCCGCACCGATGGCATGGCCCTGCACCGCGGCGACGGAGACCAGGTCGGCCCGCCGCCACCAGGTGAACGCCTCCTGGTACTCCGCGATCGCCGCGTCCAGCGCGGCATCGTCACTGCGCGCCAGGTCCAGGAAGGACGGTTCGCCCTCGAAGCCCTCGGGGGTGAACGCCTGCCGGTCGAGCCCCGCGGAGAAGGAACGGCCCTCGGCGCGCAGCACCACGACCCGGACCGCGCCCGGCAGGGAGCGTCCGGCCAGCGCCAGCGCCCGCCACATGGCGGGTGACTGGGCGTTCCGCTTCTCCGGGCGGACCAGCGCCACCGTCGCGACCGCGCCGTCGATCCGGAGCCGGACTCCGTCCTGCTCCAGCACGGTGTCGGCGGCGGGCCGACGCACAGTCTCCGGCGTAGTCATGGGGCGCCTCCGGTACGGGTGGGACACGGTGCGGACCACGCTAGACTAAGCGACCGCACAGTAACCACCCGGCCGACCAGGGAATCCGGCCGGGTGCACACCCTGCCGACCGGGGTACCGACCCCGACCGGCTCCGGCACGCCCGCTCTCGACGGGCCCGTCACCACCGCGCGTACGGCGCGAAGACGGGCCGGGCCGTGAGGGCCGTAAAGGCGCTTTCCACGGACGAGCGCCGCGGAGCGTCAGGCCGATGCGGCCTTTTTGCCCCGGGTCGCCCCGCCGCGTCCGCGCAACGTGACTCCGGACTCACTCAGCATCCGGTGGACGAATCCATAGGAGCGGCCGGTTTCTTCGGCCAGCGCCCGGATACTCGCACCGGAGTCGTACTTCTTCTTCAGGTCTGCCGCGAGCTTGTCGCGCGCGGCGCCGGTAACCCGGCTGCCCTTCTTCAGAGTCTCGGCCACCCGTGCCTCCTCATGGGAAGTGCGCTCTGGACTTCTCATGATCACCCCTTGCAGGCTTCCTGGCCACCCATTCGGCAAGGTCCATGGGACGACCTTTGCCGTGCAAAGCCGCGTCCAGTCGCCCGGAATCCCGGATCCGAGACCCTCCGGAGCCCGGCCCGGAAGCCGGATTCCGGAAGAGTTGGCAGGTCAGAACGGGTGCACAGGGAGACGTAAGACCCCCGGCGGGGGGCGGGTGCAAAAACCACTCCCCCACCAGCAACCACACCGGGGTACCAGAGCGTCTCACTCAGATGACGGATCACCCGTGGGCCGAATGATCCATACGGAAGTGATCACCGCCGACGCCCCCGAGCGGGCGCGGTCCACGCCCGGCGGGCCCGCCGGTGCTCAGGCGAGAGCCACCAGGTCCGCGTAGTCGGCACCCCACAGGTCCTCGACACCGTCCGGCAGCAGAATGATCCGCTCCGGTTCCAGTGCTTCCACCGCGCCCTCGTCGTGGGTGACCAGGATGACCGCGCCCTTGTAGGTGCGCAGGGCGCCCAGGATCTCCGCGCGGCTCGCCGGGTCGAGGTTGTTGGTGGGCTCGTCGAGCAGCAGCACATTGGCCGCGGAGACCACCAGGGTCGCCAGGGCCAGCCGGGTCTTCTCGCCGCCGGAGAGCACCCCGGCGGGCTTGTCGACGTCGTCACCGGAGAAGAGGAACGAGCCCAGGGTCTTGCGGACCTCGACCAGGTCGAGGTCGGGCGCGGAGGAGCGCATGTTCTCCAGGACCGTGCGCTCGGGGTCGAGGGTCTCGTGCTCCTGGGCGTAGTAGCCGAGCTTCAGACCGTGACCGGGGGTGACCTCGCCGGTGTCGGGCTTCTCCACCCCGGCGAGCAGCCGCAGCAGGGTGGTCTTGCCGGCGCCGTTCAGACCGAGGATGACGACCCGGGAGCCCTTGTCGATCGCAAGGTCGACATCGGTGAAGATCTCCAGGGAGCCGTACGACTTGGAGAGGCCCTCGGCCCGCAGCGGGGTCTTTCCGCAGGGCGCGGGCTCGGGGAAGCGGAGCTTGGCGACCTTGTCGGCCATCCGGGCGTCCTCCAGCCCCGCCAGCAGCCGCTCGGCCCGCCGGGCCATGTTCTGCGCGGCGACCGTCTTGGTGGCCTTGGCACGCATCTTGTCGGCCTGGGCGTTCAGCGCGGCGGCCTTCTTCTCGGCGTTCTGGCGCTCCCGCTTGCGGCGCTTCTCGTCGGCCTCGCGCTGCTGCTGGTAGAGCTTCCAGCCCATGTTGTAGACGTCGATGGTGGCGCGGTTGGCGTCGAGGTAGAAGACCTTGTTGACGACCGTCTCGACCAGGTCGACATCGTGGGAGATGACGATGAAACCGCCGCGGTAGGTCTTCAGGTACTCGCGGAGCCAGACGATGGAGTCGGCGTCGAGGTGGTTGGTCGGCTCGTCGAGGAGGAGGGTGTCGGCGTCCGAGAAGAGGATCCGGGCCAGCTCCACCCGGCGGCGCTGGCCGCCGGAGAGGGTGTGCAGCGGCTGGCCGAGCACCCGGTCGGGCAGGCCCAGCGCGGAGGCGATGGTCGCGGCCTCGGCCTCGGCGGCGTACCCGCCCTTGGTGAGGAACTCGGTCTCCAGGCGCTCGTACTTCTTCATCGCCTTCTCGCGGGTGGCGCCCTTGCCGTTCGCCATCCGCTCCTCGTTCTCCCGCATCCGCCGGAGCACGGTGTCCAGCTCACGGGCGGAGAGGATGCGGTCACGGGCGAGGATGTCGAGATCGCCGGTGCGGGGGTCCTGCGGGAGGTAGCCGACCTCGCCGGACCGGGCGATGGTGCCGCCGGCCGGGACGCCCTCGCCCGCGAGGCATTTGGTGAGGGTGGTCTTCCCGGCGCCGTTGCGGCCGACGAGACCGATGCGGTCGCCCTTGGCGACACGGAAGCTGGCGGACTCGATGAGGATGCGGGCGCCGGCGCGCAACTCGATGCCGGAAGCGGTGATCACGGACAGACTCCAGAAACGGCGGTATGGACGGCGGGAGGGTGGGCGTCTGGTGCTGCTACGCCGTCTATTGCGCGAGGAGAATGGCCATGGGGCCAGTTTAACGGGGTGTGCAAGTGCTTTTGCCGCCCCGGGCGGGCGGGGCCGGGCAGGCGGCGGGAGCGGGGGCGGGCCCCGGCCGGGGCGGCACCCGCCGGGCGGCAGGCCCCGCGCGGGCCGGGGCCGGGTGCCCGTGCGGGGCACCCGGCGGGAACGTCGCGGAACGTTCAGGCACCGCCGGTGTGGACCTGGAAGGCCGCGCGGCGCAGCGCCTTCGCCAGGGCCGGATCGGGATGGGCGGCGGCAAGGGCGACCAGTACCTGGACCGTCCGGGGATGGCCGCCGGAGCGGACCTCCTCCAGCAGGGCGGGCACGGTGCCCTGGACCGCCGCGTCGAGATGGCGCAGCAGCAGCTGGGGCTCCCCGTGGTCGGCGACGGCCGCGGCGGTGTCCACCCAGAGCCAGGTGGCTTCGGCGCGGGTGAGGACGTCGTGGGCGTCCTCGGGGTCGACGCCGTCGTACTCGGCGAGCCAGAGCAGGGCGTACGGCCGCAGGGACGGTTCGGCGGCGGCGGACCGGACCTCGGACTCGGCGGGGGCGCCGACCACCCGGAGCGCCTCGAAGGCCAGTCCGCGCAGCAGGGCGTCCTCGCCGCGGGCGACGGCGAGCAGCTCCGCGACGGCGCCGGAGACGGTGCGGGCGGCCAGCCAGGCGCGGTACTCGGCGCGGGCGGGCCCGGGGGTGAGCCGGGCGCAGCCGCGGAGCATGTCCTCGGCGGGCTGCTCGATGTTCCCGGCGGGGCTCTGGGCGGCGACGCAGATCTGCTCCAGCTTGACCCAGACCGCCCAGTTGCCGAGCGGGGTGAGGGTGGCGGAGCGGCCCCGGTCCAGGGTGAGCGCGCCGACGGCGGCGAGCCCGTCGAGGGCCCAGTCGAGCAGGAGCGCGACGGGGGCGGGGGCGAGCGCGGGGACGGGTTCGGCGGCGCCCGGTCCGGTGCGGACGTCCGGCCCCGTGACGGCATCCGGTACGACGTCCGGTCCCGTGTCCGGTACGACGTCCGGTCCGGCGGGGGCGCCGGGTCCCGCGGTGCCGCCGGGCCCGGCCTGGGCGTCCGCGCGGGCTCCGGTCCCCGGTTCAGCAGGAGTGTCCCGTTCCGCGGGAGTCTCCCGTTCCGCGAGGGTGTCCGGGGCGGTCGCACCGGGGGCGCAGGCCACCTCGCAGCGTTCCTCGCGCAGTTCGGCGACCCGCTGTTCCAGCAGGTCGAGGAGTGCGGGCACCGGCACCGGTCCGGCGGAGAGCTGGAGGAGGGAGAGCAGTTGCGGGACCGCCTCCACCACCTCGGCGACGGCCGTGGGCGGTACGTCGCCGGGGGCGGGGTGCACCAGCGACCAGGCGTCGAAGAGGGCGACCCAGCCGCGCAGGACGGCCATGTCGTCGCGGTCCCAGGCGCGCAGCCGCCAGCCGGGGCGGGCGGTGCCTCCGTGGAGTTCGACGAGACCGGCCAGCCGGGCCCGGTCCCAGCCCGCGCGGACCTGGTCGAGGCTGAGCGCGAGGGCGGCGGCGGCGCGTTCCTCGGTACCGCCGGTCAGCGGGACCGTACCGGCGGCGTCACCGTCGACGGCCGCTGCCCAGCGGGCGATACGGACCGCCTCGGACAGCACTCCGCGGGCCTGGCGGGCCAGTTCGGACGGGGGTGGGGTGCCCTCGGGGGGCCTCGGCGCGGGCCGGGTGCGCCGGGTGGTCACGGCCTTGCGTGCGCTGGTCAGCGGTCGCGGGCGGACAAGACGGAGTCTGGGGTTGCGCGCCAATTGCTCATCAGGCTTTCGGGACGTCACGGGGAGCAGTCTTCCCGTTGACGGGCCGAAAGCCCAAACGGAACCGGGCGGACCGGGCCGGGAAGGTGGTCGGGGCGGGTACGGCGGTCCGTGCGGAAGCCCGGTGCGACGGCGTGTGCCGGGGCGCGCCGCGGGGCGTGCGGCGAGGTCACATCAGGGGGGTGAGGAAGCGGCGCAGGGCCTCCTCGTAGGCGCCGGGCCCGGCGTTCCACATGGCCGCGTGCGGGGCGTCGAGCACGGCCCGCAGGGTGATCAGTTCGGGGCGGGCGGCGGCGAGTTCCCGGGACGGCCCCCAGGGGGCGACGGTGTCGCCGGGCCCGTGGAAGATCAGGGTCGGTACCCGGACGGACCGGGCGTCGGCGGCGACCGGGACCCGGTCCCGGTAGAGCCCCGCCCGGCCGCGGGCGGCGCGGACCAGCAGCGGGACCAGGGGGGACGGGGTGTGCCGGGCGCGGGCCAGGGCTCGCAGGGCCGCCTCCTGGTCGAGTACCGGGGAGTCGAGCACCAGCCCGGTGATCCGCTCGCGGAGGGCGGAGTTCGCCGCGGTGTGCAGGGCCATCGTGGCGCCGGTGGACCAGCCGAGGAGCACGATGCGGCGGGCGCCCCGGCCGGCGGCGTACCGCAGGGCCGCGTCCAGATCGCGCCACTCGGTGTCGCCGAGGTGCCCCAGACCGTCGGGCGACGGGGGCGCGCCGGGGTCGCCCCGGTAGCTGACGGCGAGTACGGGGAGTCCGCGGCGGTGCAGGAACGGCAGCAGGTTGAGGGTGTGCTCGCGGGTGGCGCCGAGGCCGTGGACCGCGATCACCCAGGTCTCCCGGGCGCCGGGCACGAACCAGGCGGGGAGCGGACCCAGCTCGCCGGGGACGGTGACCTCCTCGTAGGCGATACCGAAGGCGGCGGCGGGGTCGCCGGTGTGGAGGCGGGGGGTCATCCGGACCTTGCTGCCGCGCGCCGGGGGGTGCGGGGCGGCGGATTCGAGGCGGCGGACGACGGTGTCGGGGGACGGGGAGAGCCCCTCCAGGACGGGTCCGGCGACGGCATGGACGCCGGGGCCGGACAGCCCGTAGCGGCCGGGGCGGAGGGAGGCCAGGCTGCGGGTGAGCGTGATCCGGCCGGGCTCGGCGGCATGGACGGTGAGCCGTCCGCCGCCGGGCAGGGCCCGGTCGGGCGCGGGGCGGAGCACGGCGTCGACGGCGTGCCGGGCGGCGGCGACGGCGGTGCCGATGCCTGCGAGCGTGGTGACGGCGGCGGCCGTCGCGGTTACCGGGCGCACCGTTCCAGTGTGGTGACCCCGGCGCGCCTCTGCCAGTGGGGCGCCGCCCGGCGGGGCACGGGCCGACCGGCCGGGCGGGCCGGGGGCGGGCCCGGGGTGGTGCCGCACCGGGGCTGCCCGGGGCGGAGGGCGTACGTCCCCGGGGCCGCCGGCCCCGGGGCGTCCGTGCAGGCCGGGGTGGAGGGCGTACTCCCCGCCGCCGGCCCCGGGTCGTCCGGGGCGTCAGCCCCCCTGGCCGTACCCCCGCAGCTTCCCGCCCGCCTCCGCCAGCTCCTCGGGGCCGAGGAGTCGTGGGGCGAGCCCGGGGACGGATGAGGCGAGCAGCCAGACGCGGCACATCCACTCCAGCTGTGCCGTACGGTCGTACGCCTGGTCCAGCGTCCCGCCCACCGCGACCGTCCCGTGGTTCCCCAGCAGACAGGCCCGGCGGCCGTCCAGCGCCCCGAGCATCTTGGCGGCGAGTTCCTCGGAGCCGTAGAGCGCGTAGGGCGCCACCCGCACCGGTCCGCCGAGGTCGGCCGCCATGTAGTGGACCGGCGGCAGCTCGGTGACGAGGGTGGAGACCGCGGTGGCGTGCGCCGCGTGGGTATGGACGACCGCTCCCACGTCCCGGGAGCGGTGGACCGCCAGATGGAGGGGCAGCTCGCTGGTGGGTTCGAGGGTCCCCAGGACCCGGCGTCCTTCGAGGTCGACGGCGGTGATGTCACCGTCCGTGAGCCGGTCGTAGGGGACTCCGCTGGGGGTGACCAGGATCAGCGGTCCGACCCGGGCGGACACATTGCCCGAGGTGCCCACCACGAGCCCCTCCGCCGCCGTTCTGCGGGCCGTGGCGACCAGATGCCGCCAGGTCTGTTCGATAGCGCCGTCGGACGCGTGTGCGGTCGCTTGGGTCATGGGGGGATCCTGTCAGCCGGCGGATGCGCGGGGCAGGGCTCCCGTGATGCATATCACCGCAAGATCGGATGAACGGCACTTTCCGCCCCCCGAGGCGCCGCGGCGCCCGGCATCCAGGCCCCCGAAAGGGCCCCCGAAGCCGAAACGGAATGATGAGAACCGCTTGGGGTCACCCCCAGTCCGGCCCCAGTTCACCTTCCGTTCACCCAGGTTACCTACCTTCGGCGAGCCACTGACCTCCAAAGATTGCCTGGGTAAATGGAACACATCACGCTGCTGCTCGCGATTGTGATCGTGACGGCTCTCGTGTTCGATTTCACGAACGGTTTCCACGACACCGCCAACGCGATGGCCACCACCATCTCGACCGGCGCCATGAAGCCCAAGAGCGCGGTTGCGATGTCCGCCGTGCTCAACCTCGTCGGCGCGTTCCTGTCGGTGGAGGTCGCCAAGACGATCTCCAGCGGCATCGTCGACGAGGCAGGCATCACCCCAGAAGTCATCTTCGCGGCGCTCGTCGGCGCCATCCTCTGGAATCTGCTGACGTGGCTGGTCGGACTGCCGTCCAGCTCCTCGCACGCCCTGATGGGCGGTCTGATCGGTGCGACCGTCGCCTCCGTCGGTTTCAGCTCCGTCAACGGCGGCACGGTGATCACCAAGGTGCTGATCCCGGCCATCGCGGCGCCGCTGGTCGCCGGTATAGCCGGTTACATCGGCACCCGGCTGACCTACCGCATCGGCCGGAACACCGACCTGAAGAGCACCGACAAGGGGTACAAGGCGGGTCAGATCGCCTCCGCGGGCCTGGTCTCCCTGGCTCACGGCACCAACGACGCCCAGAAGACGATGGGTGTCATCACCCTGGCCCTGGTCGCCGGCGACATCCTCGCTCCCGGCTCCAACCCTCCGATGTGGGTCATCGTCTCCGCCGGTGTCGCCATCGCCCTGGGTACGTACCTCGGTGGCTGGCGCATCATCCGCACCATGGGCAAGGGCTTGACCGACCTCCAGCCGCAGCAGGGCTTCGCCGCCCAGACCAGCGCCGCGACGGTCATCCTCGCCTCGTCGAACCTCGGTTTCTCCCTCTCCACCACGCACTCCTGCTCCGGTGCCGTGATGGGCTCGGGCCTCGGCCGCAAGGGCGGTGTGGTCCGCTGGTCCACCGCCACCCGGATGTTCGTGGCCTGGGGTCTGACCCTGCCCGCCGCCGGTCTGGTCGCCGCCGCCTCCGAGTTCGTGACCAAGCAGGGCGACTGGGGCGTCGCCGCCGTGGCGGTCTTCCTGGTGGCCTCCTCCGCCGCGATCTGGGTGATCTCGCGCCGTCAGGTCGTGGACCACACCAACGTCAACGATGTGGACGAGCCGGCCGGTGACGAGTCCCCCGGCGTCGTCACCACGGCCATCGCCGCCGTCACCCCGCCGCCGCCCGCCGGTGCCGAGGCCGACAGCCTGAAGGCCACCATCCACTCCACCCCCTCCGCCGCGCCGTCGGCCCCCGAGACCGGCCCGGCCAGCCCGGCCGCGGTGTAAGGACAGATCAGCATGAAAATCGACTGGGTAGCCCTGGGCTCCGTCTTCGGTGTCAGCCTCATCGCCACCGTCGGTCTGGTGGGCCTGTTCGCCCTCGGAGTCATCGCTCTGACCAAGCAGGAGGCGGCCGCCGCCAAGGGTGGTTCGACGATCCTGCCCCGGACCGGTGCCTACGCCTGCTTCGCGGCGTGCGCGGTCGCCGTGTCGTACGGCATCTACCTCATCGTCACCTGATCCGCGCCGCCGCCGGTGCCGCCCCGCGCGGCGGCAGCGACGGCAGGAAACGGCCGGGCCCGGCACCCCTGTGGTGCCGGGCCCGGCCGTTTCCGTGTCCTGGCCCGGCTGTTTCCGTGTCCTGGGCCCGCTGTTTCCGTGTCCTGGGCCCGGCTGTTCTCGTTGTGCCGGCCCGCTGTTTTCGTGTACCGGCCCGGCCGTTCCTCGTACGGACCCTGCCGCCGACGGCCGTATGTGTCCCTGCGCACACTGCTCCGCCGCAGGTCAAGGGCGAGTTGACGGCCGTTCTCACCCCGTGGTGGACTGCCGGGGCCATTACGGAGGCAGCAGAGGAAGCCGGTGCGAATCCGGCGCGGTCCCGCCACTGTCACCGGGGAGCAGTCCCCGGAAGCCAGGAACTCTCGCCTCCGTTCACGTCGAACCAGGGCGCGGACACCCTGAGTGAGGACATTCGCCATGCGTGGCAACGGCTCAGCCCCGCCCGGCCGTCCCGGAGCCGACCGGATCTTCGCGTACGGCGCGACGGCCGGGCTCATCGGGGACCTGTTGCTCGGCGACCCCCGCCGGGGCCATCCGGTCGCGCTGTTCGGGCGGGCCGCGGGCGCCGCGGAGCGGTTGCTGTGGCGTGATCACCGCGGCTGGGGCGCGCTGTACGCCGCCGGGTGCGCGGGCGGTGCCGTCGCCGTCGCGGCGGGCGCCGTACGCGCGGTGCGCCACGCTCCCCTCGCCTCCGCCGCGCTGACGGCCGCCGCGACCTGGGCCGTGGTCGGGGGTACGTCCCTGGCCCGGGAGGCACGGGCCGTCGGAGACGCGCTGGCCGCCGGGGATCTCGAAGCGGCCCGGGCGAGGCTGCCCCATCTGTGCGGCCGGGACCCGCAGGCGCTGGACGGGCCGGAGATGGCCCGGGCGGTGGTGGAGTCCGTCGCCGAGAACACGTCGGACGCCGTGGTGGGCGCCCTGGTGTGGGGGGCCGTGGCCGGGGTGCCGGGGCTCGTCGGTTTCCGTGCCGTCAACACGCTGGACGCCATGGTGGGGCACCGTTCGCCGCGCCACCGCCGGTTCGGCTGGGCGGCCGCGCGTCTGGACGATGCCGCGGGCTGGCCGGGAGCACGGCTGACGGCGGCGCTGGCCGTGGTCGCGGGCGGTGACCCGCGGGGTGCCGTACGGGCCTGGCGGGCGGACGCGGGCCGGCATCCCAGCCCCAACGCGGGACCGGTCGAGGCGTCGTTCGCGGGCGCGCTGGGGGTACGGCTCGGCGGCACGCTGGCGTACGGCGGCCGGGTGGAGCACCGGGCCGTCCTGAACGGCGGCGCGCGACCGGTCGCGGTCCCGGACATCGAGCGCGCGGTACGCCTCTCGCGGCGGGTGGGCGTACTGGCGCTGGGGGTGTGTGTGGCCGGACGGTGGGCGCTGGGGCGGCTGGGGTCTTCGGGGCCTCGGGGGCTGTCGGGGCGGCAGAGGGTGACGGATTTTTCCCGGAGCGGACGGTAGTCCACAGGCTCCGGCGGAGTGCCGGCGCGAGGTCCAGCATGGGATCCGATCCGGTTCGCCGCGGCCGCCGTGCGAGGGCTCCGGCCGGTCCGGTTCGTACGCGCGGCGGAGGCCGGGCGGGCGGGACACACGGCACACGCGGAACGTGCACGACACGCAAGGCATGCAGGACACGCAGGACACGCAGGACACGCACGGCATATCAGGGGTACGGGACGGAGAGGGGGCGGTGAGGATGGCGGAGCGCCGGCCGGGCGGCGGGCTGCTGGTCGCCGGGACGACCTCGGACGCGGGCAAGAGCGTGGTCACCGCGGGCATCTGCCGCTGGCTGGCCCGCCAGGGGGTCAAGGTCGCGCCGTTCAAGGGGCAGAACATGTCCCTGAACTCGTTCGTGACACGGGACGGCGCCGAGATCGGGCGGGCCCAGGCGATGCAGGCACGGGCGGCGAACACGGAGCCGTCCGCCCTGATGAACCCGGTGCTGCTGAAGCCGGGCGGCGACCGCACCAGCCAGGTGGTACTGCTGGGCAGACCGGTCGGCGAGATGAGCGCCCGGGGGTACTTCGGCCGAGCCGGGCGGCGCGAGGAGCTGCTGACCACGGTTCTGGGCTGCCTGGAGGAACTCCGCAGCACGCACGACGCCGTGATCTGCGAGGGCGCCGGCAGCCCGGCGGAGATCAACCTGCGCCGTACGGACCTGGTGAACATGGGCGTCGCCCGCGCGGCGCGGCTTCCCGTGCTGGTCGTCGGGGACATCGACCGCGGTGGTGTCTTCGCCTCCTTCTTCGGGACGACGGCCCTGCTCGACGCGGCGGACCAGAGCCTGATCGCGGGCTATCTGGTGAACAAGTTCCGGGGGGACGTGGAGCTGCTGCGGCCGGGGCTCTCCATGCTGACCTCCGTGACGGGACGGCCGTTCTTCGGAGTGCTGCCGTACGCCCACGGTCTCGGCATCGACGAGGAGGACGGGCTGCGGGTGTCGCTGCGCGGGGCGGTGCGCGAATCGCTGGTGGCGCCGCCGGTCGGCGCGGAGATCCTGCGGGTCGCGGTCTGCGCGGTACCGCTGATGTCGAACTTCACCGATGTCGACGCGCTCGCGGCCGAACCGGGTGTGGTGGTGCGGTTCGTGGACCGGCCCGAGGAGCTGGTGGACGCCGATCTGGTGATCGTGCCCGGCACCCGGGGCACGGTGCGCGCGCTGGACTGGCTGCGCCGTCGCGGTCTGGCGGACGCCCTGGTGCGCCGGGCCGCCGAAGGCCGTCCGGTGCTGGGGATCTGCGGGGGCTTCCAGCTCCTCGGCGACCGTATCGACGACGAGGTGGAGTCCCGGGCGGGCTCCGTCGAGGGGCTGGGACTGCTGCCGGTACGGGTGCGGTTCGCGGCGGCCAAGACGCTGGCGCGGCCGTCCGGTTCGGCGCTGGGCGAGCCCGTCGAGGGGTACGAGATCCATCACGGCGTCGCCGAGGTCCTCGGCGGGGAGCCGTTCCTCGACGGCTGCCGGGTCGGAGAGGTGTGGGGCACCCACTGGCACGGCTCGCTGGAGAGCGACGGCTTCCGGCGGGCGTTCCTGCGCCGGGTCGCCGAGGCGGCGGGGCGGCGCTTCGTGCCCGCTCCGGACACCTCGTTCGAGGCGCTCCGCGAGGAGCAGCTCGACCGGCTCGGCGATCTGATCGGGGAGCACGCGGACACCGGCGCGCTGTGGCGGCTGATCGAGGAGGGTCCGCCCGCCGGGCTGCCGTTCGTGCCGCCGGGCGCCCCGCCACCGGTCGCCGCACCGGCCGCCGCCGGATCGCCGGTGGACCCGGATACGGACCCCGCGGCAAGCCCTGCGGCGGACACGGCGGCAGCCGGGGTCCCCGTGGCGGACACGGCGGTGGGCGGGGCGCCGGCCCCGGTACCGGCGGCGCTTCCGGACAGCGGTCCGGAGGGACTGAAAGGACTGGAAGGAGACGCATGAGCAGGACGACCTATCCGTTCACGGCCCTGGTCGGCCAGGACGATCTGCGGCTCGCGCTGCTGCTGAACGCGGTGTCGCCGCGGGTCGGCGGGGTGCTGGTGCGCGGTGAGAAGGGGACCGCGAAGTCGACCGCGGTCCGGGCGCTGGCGGCGCTGCTGCCGACGGTCGCCGTGGTGCCCGGCTGCCGGTTCTCCTGCGACCCCCGCGAGCCGGACGGCGACTGTCCGGACGGTCCGCACGAGGCGGGCGAGGGCGGCCGGCGGGCGGCGCGGATGGTGGAACTGCCGGTCGGGGCCTCCGAGGACCGCCTGGTAGGCGCCCTCGACATGGAGCGGGCGCTGGCGGAGGGCGTGAAGTCCTTCGAGCCGGGGCTGCTCGCCGACGCACACCGCGGCATCCTCTACGTCGACGAGGTCAATCTCCTCCACGACCATCTGGTGGACGTCCTGCTGGACGCGGCCGCGATGGGCGCGTCGTACGTGGAGCGCGAGGGCGTATCCGTACGGCACGCCGCCCGGTTCCTCCTGGTGGGCACGATGAACCCGGAGGAGGGCGAGCTGCGGCCGCAGTTGCTGGACCGGTTCGGGCTGACCGTCGAGGTCTCGGCGTCCCGGGAGCCGGAGCAGCGGGTGGAGGTCGTCCGGCGCCGGCTGGCCTTCGACGACGACCCGGTGGCCTTTGCGGCGCGCTGGGCGGGCGAGGAGGACGCGCTGCGGGAGCGGGTCACGGCGGCCAGGGCGCTGCTGCCCCGGGTACGGCTCGGGGACGGCGCGCTGCGGCGGATAGCGGCGACCTGCGCCGAGTTCGAGGTCGACGGGATGCGGGCGGACATCGTGATGGCCCGTACGGCGACGGCGCTGGCCGCGTGGGCGGGCCGGGAGGACGTACTGGCCGAGGACGTCCGGCAGGCGGCGCTGCTGGCGCTGCCGCACCGGCGGCGGCGCAATCCGTTCGACGCTCCGGGGCTCGACCAGGAGCGGCTCGACGAGACGCTGGAGCGGTTCGCCGATCAGGACGACCGGGACGGCGGGGGCGGCGCGCCGGAGCCGGAGCCAGGTCCCGGCGGGGCGCCGGAGGGCGGCCCGGAGGGGGATCCCGATCCGGATCCCGACGGGGACGGTCCGGGCCCCGGTGGCCCGGACGGGGGCGGCGGGCTGCCGCCGCAGGACGGGCCGGACGGTCCGGACGTGCCGTCGGGGGGCGATGCGTCCGCGGCGCCGGAGGCCGGGGACGGCGGACCGCCGCCCGGAGGCGGTGGGGAGCAGCGGGCGGTGGCGGCCGGTGAGCCGTTCCGGACCAAACCGCTGACCGTGCCGGGGACGGGCGACGGGGCCGCCGGGCGGCGGTCGAGGGCGCGGGCGGAGCACGGCCGGACGACCGGGGCGCGGCGGCCCCGGGGTGCGCTCGGTCCGCTCCATCTGGCGGCGACGATCCGGGCCGCCGCGCCCCATCAGCGGGTGCGCGGGCGGCGCGGACCCGGGCTGGTGGTGCGCCGGGACGATCTGCGGCAGTCGGTCCGGGAGGGCCGGGAGTCCAATCTGGTGCTGTTCGTGGTGGACGCGTCCGGTTCGATGGCGGCCCGGCGGCGGATGGGCGCGGTCAAGGGGGCGGTGCTGTCGCTGCTGCTCGATGCCTATCAGCGCCGTGACAAGGTCGGGCTGGTCACCTTCCGGGGCCGCGAGGCGGAGCTGGTGCTGCCGCCGACGTCGTCGGTGGACACGGCCGCGGCCCGGCTCGAACTGCTGCCGACCGGGGGCCGGACCCCGCTGGCGGCGGGGCTGTTGAAGGCCCATGACGTGCTGCGGGTGGAGCGGATGCGCGATCCGTCGCGGCGTGCGCTGCTGGTCGTGGTCACGGACGGCCGGGCGACCGGCGGGCCCGATCCGGTGGCGCTGGCGGGCCGGGCCGCCGGGCTGCATGCCGCCGAGGGCACGGCCTCGGTGGTGGTGGACTGCGAGTCGGGCCCGGTGCGGCTCGGGCTCGCGAACCGGCTGGCCGGCGATCTGGGGGCCGCCGTGGTGACTCTCGACGGTCTCCGGGCCGAGGCGATAGCCGGTCTGGTGAAGGACGTACGTACCGCTGGTGACAGCAGAAGGGCCGCGTGACCATATGCCGCAGGGACAGCCGTCCGTCGTTCCCGACGACGGGCTCACCACTCGCCAGCGCCGCAACCGGCCCCTGGTCCTCGTCCACACGGGGCCGGGCAAGGGCAAGTCGACGGCCGCGTTCGGGCTCGCGCTGCGCGCCTGGAACCAGGGCTGGCCGATCGGGGTGTTCCAGTTCGTCAAGTCGGCGAAGTGGAAGGTCGGCGAGGAGCGGGCGCTGCGGGTCCTCGGGGATTCCGGGGAGGGCGGCACCGTCGACTGGCACAAGATGGGTGTGGGCTGGTCGTGGGTGCAGCGCGACCGGCAGCTCAGCAACGAGGAGGCGGCCCGGGAGGGCTGGGAGCAGGTCAAGCGGGACCTGGCCCGGGAGACGTACCGGCTCTATGTGCTGGACGAGTTCGCCTACCCGATGCACTGGGGGTGGGTGGATCCCGCGGAGGTGGTCGAGGTGCTGCGGGACCGGCCGGGCAACCAGCATGTGGTGATCACCGGCCGCAACGCCCCCGGGCCGCTGCTCGACTTCGCGGATCTGGTCACCGAGATGGGCAAGGTCAAGCACCCGATGGACGCGGGGCAGAAGGGGCAGAAGGGCATCGAGTGGTAGCACGTCTCGTTGTCGCGGCGCCCTCGTCGGGCAGCGGCAAGACCACGGTGGCGACGGGGCTGATGGCCGCCTTCGCCGGAACCGGGCTCGCGGTGTCGCCGCACAAGGTGGGCCCCGATTACATCGACCCCGGGTACCACGCGCTGGCCACGGGCCGGCCGGGCCGCAACCTGGACGCGTATCTCTGCGGTCCGGAGCTGGTGGAGCCGCTGTTCCGGCACGGCGCCGAGGGCTGCGATCTGGCGGTCGTGGAGGGCGTGATGGGCCTGTACGACGGGGCGTCGGGGCTCGGTGAGCTGGCGTCCACGGCCCAGGTCGCCAAGTTGCTGCGGGCGCCGGTGGTGCTGGTCGTGGACGCGTCGTCGCAGTCGCGGTCGGTGGCCGCGCTGGCCCACGGGTTCATCTCCTTCGACCCGGAGGTGCGGATCGGCGGGATCATCCTGAACAAGGTCGGCTCGCCGCGCCACGAGGAGCTGCTGCGGGACGCCCTGGAGGCGGTGGGGGTCCCGGTGCTGGGGTCGCTGCCGCGGGGCGCCGCCGTGGCGACGCCCTCGCGCCATCTCGGCCTGGTACCGACGGCGGAGCGCGCCGCGGAGGCGGTGGACGCGGTGGCGGCGATGGCGGCTCTGGTGCGGGAGCACTGCGACCTTCCGGGGCTGCTGGCGCTGGCGCGTTCGGCTCCGGCGCTGAGCGCGCCCGTGTGGAGTCCCGTTCCGGAGGAGCGGGCGGAGGGGCGGCCGGGGATGCTTCCCGGGCTCGTTCCCGGTGCCGCGGCGGCGCCGGTCGCCCGGACGTCCTCCCCGGCCCCCGTTCCGGTCTCCGCCGGAGCCGGGGCGCCGGGTGCGGCGGTGAACGGCTCCGGTGCGGCGGGGGGCGCCTCCGCCGGGGGGCCGGGCGGGCTGTTGTCCGGTTCCGCCCGGAGGCCGCGGAGCGGGACCGGGAGCGGTCCCGTGGTGGCGGTCGCGGGAGGTGCGGCGTTCACCTTCGGGTATACGGAGCACACCGAGCTGCTGCGGGCGTACGGCGCCGAGGTGGTGACCTTCGATCCGGTACGGGACACGGCGCTGCCCGAGGGCACCGCGGGCATCGTCATCGGCGGCGGGTTCCCCGAGGTCTACGCGGAGGAGCTGTCCGCGAACGAGCCGATGCGCCGGGCCGTAGCGGGGTTCGCCCGGGACGGCGGGCCGGTCGCCGCCGAGTGCGCCGGGCTGCTCTATCTGACGCGCTCGCTGGACGGGCTGCCGATGTGCGGTGTGCTGGCGGCGGACGCCCGGATGACCGGCAGGCTGACGCTGGGCTACCGCGAGGCGGTCGCCGTCGGGGACAGCGTGCTCGCCGCCGCGGGGACCCGGATCCGGGGGCACGAGTTCCACCGGACCGTGGTCGAGCCGGGGACGGGCGAGGAGCCCGCCTGGGGGCTGCTGAGGCCCGAACGGCGGACCGAGGGCTTCGTCCGGGACGGGGTGCACGCGAGCTATCTGCACACCCACTGGGCGGCCGTGCCCTCGGTGGCGGGCCGGTTCGTGGAGCGATGCGCCCGCTGAACGGCCGGGGCAGGGCCGGTGCGGGTCGGGACGGGGCCGGCCGGGACCGGGCTGCGGATGCCGCGGCGCCCGGGGCCGCGGGAGTACCGGGCCCCGGACGGCTCAGGCCCGGACCGGAGCTGTCCGAACCCTCCGAAGAATCGATTCTTCAGGTAGTCGTCCGGTGGGCTCGGGTCCCCTCGGCGCCGGTCACCGCAGCGGCGAGCCCGGGGGCGCCGGGTGTACCGAGGGTGCCGGGGGTGCTGCGGGCCGGGGCCCGGTCATTCGGCGAGGCCGACCACCAGCCAGATGAAAGCCACGCCGCCGACGGTGCACAGCAGGGTGGAGCGCGCCGGGTGGGTGTGGTGGGCCTCCGGCAGGATCTCCGCGGCGGCGAGATAGAGCAGCGCGCCGCCGAAGAAGCCGAGGTAGGACCCGAGCGCCTCCACCGGGATGGTGAACAGCAGGGTGGACGCGGCCCCCACGACGGGTGCGCAGGCGTCGGCGAACAGCATGGCGACCGCCTTGCCCCGGGTGTTTCCGTAGGCGCTGGTCAGGGTGTAGGTGTTGAAGCCGTCGGCGAAGTCGTGGGCGATCACCGCGAGCGCGACGGTCAGCCCCATGGCCTCGCCGACCTGGAAGGCGGCGCCGATGGCGATGCCGTCCATCAGGCTGTGCCCCACCATCGCGGCGGCGGCCGTCAGCCCGACCTGCGGCACCCGGGGCCGGGCGGCGGCACCCGCGCCCGGTTCCGCCCCGGTGCCGGAGTCCGGGGCGCCGTGCGCGGCGCTCCGTGCGGCGAGGAGACGTTCCACCAGATGCGCGGTCAGAAAGCCGCCGACGAAGAGCAGCAGGGCCTGCGGGACGCCGAAGACGGGGGTTCCGGCCGCGTCCAGCGCCTCCGGCAGCAGGTCGAGTCCGACGACCCCGAGCATCAGCCCGCCCGCCAGGCCCAGCACGAGGTGGCGCCGGTCGGTGACACGATGGGCCGCCCAGCCGCCGAACAGCGTCATCAGGAACGCGCCGAGCGCGACGAACACCGCCATGCGCCCTTGCTAGCGGATCGGACCCCGTCGTATCCGCTTCACACCCGCGCCGTTCACCCGTTTGCCGGAGCACAGGGCCCGTCGGCCGCCGGAGCGCCGGACCCGGAGCTGTCTCGGACGCCGGAAAGCCCGCCCCCGGGTCGGCCGGGCGCGGAGGGCCATGGGCTGGTGGTGGACCCGTCCGGGAGCGGGCGTCCGGAGGTTCCGGGCGTTGACCGGCCCACCCGGGCCGGTTCGGCGCGGGTGCGGTGGACGGCGGCGGGCCGGGCGCCCTCCCTGGTCGTCGGGGTCGGGGCGGCGCGCGGGACACCCGGCGCCGAGGTGCTCGGACTGATCCGCGCCGCGCTGCGCACGGCAGGGCTCGTACCGGAGGACGTAAGGGAACTGGCGACCGTGGACACGAAGGCCGGAGAGCCGGGCATCGTCTCCGCCGCCCGGGCCCTGGACGTGCCCCTGGTGACATATCCGGCCGAACGCCTCGCGGCGGTCTCCGTACCGAATCCGTCGGGGGCGGCCCTCGCGGCCACCGGCACACCGTCGGTCGCGGAGGCCGCGGCGCTGGCGGAGGGCGGCGAGCTTCTCGTACCGAAGCGCAAGTCGGCGCCGAAGGGGCGCCCGGCCGGGGCCACCTGCGCGGTGGTGCGCCGGGCGCAAAGCACTCGGCCCCCGCCGGACACGCCCGCGCCGGGCCGCGGGCGGCCCCTGCCGCTGCCTGCGGGCCGGGTCCTGTCGGCGCCGCCGGCCGCCCCGGGGAAGCCCGTCCGGCCCGCGCCGGCGGCGGATGAATCCGGCCGCCCACCGGTACCCGGCAGCGTGGATCCGGCGTGCCTGGACATGATGACCGTCGTGACGCTCGGCAACACGGCCACCCGCGCGAGCGCGGGCCGCGCGGCGACCCCGCACGGCAACCGGTGGCAGTCATGACGGCGGACACCCCACCGCCGCGGAGACCCGGCGCCCGTACCACGGGTGCGTACGCCCGCGCTCGAAGCGCCCGGGCGGAGTACGCATGCCCGGACGGAGCCGCGGGGCGCACGGGCCGGGGTCCCGCCGCCCCCGGCGGCCGCCCCGCCCACGCGGGCGCGGTGGACGACCACGCCCCCGCGGGAGTGCCGCCCGTGCCGGGGAGACCGTCCCTCGCCCGCCCCGCCCGCACCGCCCGCACCGTGCCCGCCGCGGCAGCGCCCCGTACCCGGGCGGGTTCCTCCCCCGGCGCCGGAACACCCGGCCCGCGCCGCCCCGGCTCCCGGTACCGCTCCGGCCGCCGCCTCCGGACCGGGTGCCCGGCCGTCGGGGCGCGGCGTGCGCACGGCCGTCCACGCCCCCACCGCGCTCCGCACCCCGTCACCTCACCGTCCCCGCCCGCCCGGTGGCCCGCGGCGCGTCCGTCACCCGTGGGCTCCCGGCAGACCACCCCGGGGCGTGGCGCGTCCGCCCGCCGGGCCGCGGCGCCCGGCCGGGGGCACCGGAGCCCCGCCGTACGGCCCGTGCTCCCGCCCCGCGCCCCCGGCGCCCGGCCGGCGGGAGCGCGGGGAGCCGTGCGGGCCCGGGTACGCCGGAGGGCCGACGGCGGACGGAGGCAATCCGCGCATGACCGTCCACCGTGTGGGTACTCCCCCGGAATCGCCCGTTCAAGGACGAAGTGCCAAGTCGGGTTCCGTTTTTGGGGCCCGGCGTGGGAACGTCGTCTTCCGGCCATACCGCGGCAACCCCGCCCGCCGTGCGTCAACCCTCCGCTGCCACCCTCACCCCGGAGCTGCCCCATGAGCCGTGCCGTTCGTCCCATCGAGCGGGAGCCGCGCCGCGGACCCCGCACCCGGCGCGGCACGGTCCGCCGCCGGGGCGGTGCCGGAAACTCCTCCCCGGCCTCCCCCACCGCCCCCGCCGCCCCGGGCGGTTCCGCCCGGTTCCCGCGCGGCGCGCGGTCCGCACGCCGCGCGGGAACCGGGCCCGGACCCGGTACGGACCGCGCGGACGCCGGGTCCTCCGCAGCCCCGGCCACCCCTCCCGCCCCGGCCGCCGCACCGTACGCCCTCACCCCCGCCCGCTCCGCCGGGTCCGGTGCGACGGCGCACCACCCCAGCACCGCCCACACCGAGGAGAACGCGTGACCACCCCGCCCTCACTGCTGATAGCCGCCCACGGCACCCGGGAACGCACCGGGACCGGGAGCGCCGCCGGGCACCCGGCCCACCCCACGGCAGGCACTCCGCGCATCACACACACCACACACACCACAGGCACGGAACACACGGAACACACGGGACATGCAGGGCAGAGAGCGCGGAGAGCGGGCGGGGAACACCACGGCCCCGGGGGACACGGAAAGCGCCGGCACAGCGACCACGGCAGCCATGTACACGCCCACTGACCCTTTCGACCTGCGCCACCACGGTGACGCGGAGATGCGGGACGCCGCCGCGGGCCTGACCGACCTCGCGGTGAACGTGCGTACCGGCACTCCGCCCCCGTGGCTGCGCGCGCGGATCATGGACTCACTGGTGTCGCTCGCGGCCTATCCGGACGGCCGGGCAGCCCGGGCAGCCGTCGCCGAGCGGCACGGCCTCCCGGCCCGCCGGGTTCTGCTGACGGCCGGTGCCGCGGAGGCGTTCGTCCTGATCGCCCGGGTGGCCCGGGATCTGGGCGTACGGCGTCCTCTGGTCGTCCATCCCCAGTTCACGGAGCCGGAGGCGGCGCTCCGGGACGCCGGTTTCGAGGTGTCCCGGCTGCTGCTCCGCGAGTCGGACGGCTTCGCGCTGGACCCGTCCGCGGTGCCCGAGGACGCGGATCTCGTGGTGATCGGCAATCCGACGAACCCGACATCGGTGCTGCATCCGGCCTCCGCGGTCGCCGCGCTGGCCCGGCCGGGGCGGCTGCTGGTCGTGGACGAGGCGTTCATGGACGCCGTACCGGACGAGGCCGAAACCCTCGCCGACCGTACGGACGTCCCCGGCCTGATCGTGCTGCGCAGTCTCACCAAGACCTGGGGTCTGGCCGGGCTGCGCATCGGATACGTCCTGGCGGAACAGGAGACCGTGGACGCGCTGGAGCGTGCGCAGCCCCTGTGGCCGGTGTCGACGCCCGCACTCGCGGCGGCCGAGGCGTGCATGGATCCGGCGGCGCTGAAGGAGGCCGAGCAGGCGGCCCGGCAGATCGCCGTGGAGCGCGCCCATCTGCTCGCCGGGCTGGCGGAGTTCGACGAGGTGCGGGTGGTGGCCGCGGCGGAGGCGTCGTTCGTCCTGCTGCATGTACGCCATGGCGCGGAGGTACGGGAGCGGCTGCGGCGGCTCGGTTTCGCCACCCGCCGCGGTGATACGTTCCCCGGGCTCGGACCGGACTGGATCCGGATCGCGGTCCGCGACCGGGTCACCACCAACCGGTTCCTCCAGGCCCTGGACCAGGCACTGGCGATGGTCGGCGCCTGACGGCACCGGGCGGGGCCCCCGCGCGGGGGTCCTGCCCGGGCGCCGCGGCGCGCCCCGGCCACCACCGCCCGCACCCTGATATCGCGTCAGCCGGTCACCCGCTGGGTATAGGACGTTCGCCCGGCGGACTCCCCGCCGGACTGTGACCGGAAAGGCGCGGGCGTGAACCGGAACCGACGACGAGTAGTGGCCTCCGCGGCCCTGTTGTTCCTGGCCGCGGAGGCGGCCGCCGTCCAGCTGTTCCTGCCGGCGCGCCAGAGCGTCCGGCTCGGAGTGTGCGGCGGGCTCGGCGGGGCGACCGCGTTATGGCTCTGGGCGATGCTCAGAGTTCGCCCGGCGGCCGACGAGTCCTGTACGGAGCGCCGGCGCCGGTCCGGCGGAGCGCCCCCGTGCGAGGGCGGCCGGGTCACCGCCGCCCGCTCCCACGGCCGCGGCTCCCGGCTGCCCTGACCCCGGAGGTCCCGCCCGCCCGGGCCGCCGGGCGCGGCTGCGCGATCCGCCGGGGGTGTTACGGATCAGGCCGTACCCCGGGGCGTGTCCGGACCGTCCGGGCAGTCGGGCAGTCGGGCAGTCGGGCAGTCGGGCAGTCGGGCAGGTAACGCACCGGGTCGTGGCCGGGGCACGGCGGACCACCGTGGCGGTACGGCTCCCCGGATGCGGTGCCGGAACTCGCCGTCGCCGGGCAGGCCACGACCGAGTCGGCGACGCGGACGCGCCGCCGCAGCACCGGTGGCCGGTGCGACGGGAGGTGAGCGGAACACCGGGGCGCCCCCGGAGCACCCGCGGCCGGGAAATCCGGTCGACAGGCGTCCCGCAACGCACTGGAATGGCCCCGGCCGTCCGCCGCACGGGGCGGGCCGAATCAGGGAGTTGTTCTTGGCGACCGACGGGACCGCAGTCGGGGGAACCGCGGACGTCCGGCCCGCGATCGACGCCGCACTGGCCGCACGCCTGGTCGGTACGCAGTTCCCGCAGTGGGCCGGGCTGCCCCTGGAACGGCTGGACCCGGCCGGCTCGGACCATGTGATCTACCGGCTGGGCGACGAGTTGACCGTCCGGCTGCCCCGTCATACCGGCGCCGCCGGGCAGGCCCGGAAGGAGTTCGCATGGCTGCCCCGGCTCGCCCCGCGACTGCCCCTGGCGGTACCGGTACCGGTGGCGGTCGGAGAGCCCGGCTTCGGCTTCCCGTGGCCGTGGGCGGTGTCCCGCTGGCTGGACGGCGAAGTGGCGACCGCCGGGGAGTTGGCCGATTCCCCGCGGGCCGCCGTTGAACTGGCCGGCTTCCTGAGCGCCCTTCAGCGGTTCGATCCCGGGGAGGTTCCGGCCAGGGGCGCCCGCGAGGGCCTCGCCTTGGAGCCGCTGGCCGCACGCGACCGCACGACCCGGGCCGCCATCGCGGAGGTGGCGGGCACGTTCGACCGGGCGGCCCTGACCGCGCTGTGGGACGCCGCGGTCGGCGCGCCCGGACGGGACGGCCCTCCGGTCTGGTGCCACGGGGACTTCCACACCGGCAACCTCCTGACCACCGACGGCAGGCTCAGCGCGGTCATCGACTTCGGCGGACTCGGCGTCGGGGACCCGGCCTGCGATCTGATGATCGCCTTCACGCTGATGTCGGCGCGGAGCCGGGCCGTCTTCCGCGACGCGCTCGGCGTGGACGACACCACCTGGCTCCGCGGCCGCGGCTGGGCGCTGGCCACCGGCCTCAACGCCTATACGTACTACGCCGCCACCGACCCGCGAGTGGCCGCGCAGACCACCCGTCAGATCACCGAGGCGCTGATCGGCTGAGTCCTGTCCGGGCGGTCGTCGCGGGCCGGCCGGACCGCCCGGGACGGTCAGAAGAAACGGGACGGTCAGAAGAAGCGGCGGACGAAGACGTCGGAGGTGCCGTTGGTGTCGCCGGGGACGATGGCGTCGGCCGTCGACTGGAAGACCACATCGCGTCCGCCCGAGCCGACCGAGTCGGTCCCGGCCGTCGCGGGCTGGTCGGAAACGGTCTCGTCGGTTCCGGCCAGCAGGTCGCGCAGGACGAGCGAGGGGCCGTTCGGGTCGTTCGGGGCGTACAGCAGATGGCGGCCGGTGGGGTCGATGGCCACGCCCTGCACGCCCGCCACGAGTTGGGCGCTGCCCGAGGCGGTGTCGTGGACGTAGGTGTCGGGGCCGGAGAGATAGACGACCTTGCTTCCGCCGTCGGCGAGCTGGACGAGGGAAGCGCTCGCGGACGGGCCTTCGAGGGGGCCGGATGTGGTACCGGTGGTCCGGTCCCACAGATAGACGCCTTCCTTCGGGTACCCGAGGTCCTGGTAGGCGACGTAGCGGCCATCGCCGCTGACGGACGGCCGGGCCGGAGCCGCGCTGCCGAGGGAGGCAATCGTCTGGAAGCCGCCGTTGCGGTCGGCGACCACGACGTCCCGGAGCAGCCCCGGGTAGCGCAGGGCGCCGAAGGCGAGGTAGCGGCCGTCCGCGCTCAGCGACGGCTGGCCGCAGCGGTAGCAGGTAACGGGAAAAGTGCCCAGGTCCAGCGAGCGCTGCTGAATCCGTTCGGGGGTCCGGCGCTGCGCCGGAGCGGTGGCCGCGACCTGTCTCCCGTCGCCGCTGATCGCCGGGGTCCAGCCCTCGGTCAGGGGCTCCGTTCTGGTCTGGCCGGTCTGCCGGTCGTGGACGTACACCTCGTTGCCGTCCTGTCCCGGGCCGTTCTTGAGCGAGGTGAAGACGATGCTGCGGCCGTCGGGGGTGATCGAGGCGGCGCCGTAGCCCTCGTCGGTCGCGACGCTGATCCTCTCGACACCGACACCGGTTCCGGTTCCGGCCCCCGCACCGGCCGCCGCGGTCCCCGGCCCCGCCGTGGCGGCCGCGGGCGCCGCGACCACGCAGACCACGACCGCCGCGCTCAGGACCGCCCGTAAAGCTCCGCCGGTGTTCCGATTCGCGATTCTCCGCATGTTCCCCCCAGACAGGACACGTTTTCCCCTCCGGGTCTCCACCGGAGGACCGGGGAGCATGCAATCGCGGCGGCTCCGCGGAGTCAACGCCTCATCCGGCGCATGCGCGAGTTCCCGTCACTCCCCCGGGCCCTGCCCGCCCCCGGCACCGCCCTCGACCGGCTCCGCGCCGCTCCCGCGCCCGGCCCGCCTGCTCATCCCGTCCCCCACCGGGAAACGTGCGCGTGGAATCGGCCGGAGCGCGGTGGTTTCCGGTCGTCCTGGCGGTTTCGCGCGTATCTCCGCGGGCTCTGGCCATGATCGGCTGGGGCGTGCCGGACCGGCCCCGGCGGCGGCCGGGGCGGGCGCACGGCCGTGCCGGTCGGCGCAGACCGGGCGCCGGTGCGCGGCCGGATCGCCCCGCCGCCCGACCGACCGCATGGAGGAGTGCCCCGATGTCCACCGCTCGTGCACGTGTCAGTTCGGCCGTGATGACCCATCCCGTACGCCGTGAGCAGGCGCAGGAGCTGAGCGACCGGCTCGGGCTCGGCGGGCTGGCCCTGGACCCCGATCCGGGCGGGCCGCCGTCCGCGCTGCGGACGGCGCTGGTGGCGTGGGGGCGCGCCGCGGAGGGGGCCACGCACCATCTGATGATCCAGGACGATGTCGCCGCGCCCGACGACTTCGTCGACCTGGTGGCGCACTGCGCGGACCGTTTCCCGGACGACGCCCTCGCGTACTACACCAACTGGCACGCCCGGAACGGCTCGGCGGCCCGGCTCGCCGCGCTCGCGGGGGCCGGGTGGGTGCGGGCGGTGCCGGAGGAGTTCACCCCGACGCTGGCCATCGTGCTGCCGGTGGCGCTCGCCGCGGACTTCCGGCGGTACGCGGACGGCAGCGCGGAGCGCCACGACGACGAGCTGATGGCCGCGTTCCTCGGGGGCGCGGGCCGGCGGCCCGCGCTGCTCGCGGTGCCGACCGTCACCGAGCACACCGGCACCAGCAGTATCAACGGGCACGCGGCGCAGGGCGTCCGGCTCGCGGTCTGCCCCACGGAGTCCGCGGACGCCCGGCCGCTGCTGCTCGGGGGCTGGGTGCTGGAGGAGCTCGACTGGCTGCCGTACATGCGGTACGGGGAGGGTTTCATCCGGCTGCCGGGCCAGGACGCGACGCCCGCGGCGCGCCACCACTTCACCTGGCGGGAGGCGCTGCCGCGGACGGGTCTCTCGGAGGCGGCGGTCCTCGGCACGCTGGGTTCGCGCGATCCGGCGGAGGAGAAGCAGGCGCACGAGGTGGCGGCGGTGTTCGGCGCGTCCTTCGCCGACGAGCTGTGGATCCACTGTCTGCTGCTGGGTGTCCAGGCGCGGGCCGCCGCCCGCCGGTACGCGCCCGGGGGCGGAGTGCCGGAGGAGAGCGCGGCGGCCGCGCGGTTGCGGGCCGCCGCGGTGTCCACGGTCGGCCCCGCGGGACTGCCGCCGGAGCGGCGCCCGGAGGCCGGCCGGGAGCACACGGAGCTGCTGTCCGGGTACGCCCTGGCGGCCGTCAGCTCCGGGGAGCGGCTTCCGGAGCGGGCCCTCGCAGATCGAAGGTGACCCAGACGGCCGGTTCCCAGTAGACGGCCCGGTCGCGGGCGCGGTCCACGCGCAGGGTGGAGAGCCCCTCGGGGAAGACGTAGTCGCCGTCCCCGGGGAAGGCCATCCCGGTCCAGCTCTCCCACTCGGCGACCGTGCCGCTGATCCTGGAGGAACGTTCCATCGCGGCGGTGACGGTGCCGCCGAGCCGTACCTGGGTCCGGATCCAGGGGTCGAAGGGCTCGCCGTCCTCCCGGGTCCAGGCGGCGTACCGCTCGATGGGCGCCAGGGGGTACCGGTGCTTCCAGATCGGCCGCAGCGGCACGATGAGATGGTCGAGGCCGTCGGCCCTGGCGAGGTCGGAGAGATGGGTCAGCAGGGCCTTGGAGTGGCCCGCCCCCTGGTGCTTGGGGGCGACCTCCACACCCAGGGCGACCAGCGCGGTCGGTTTGCGGCCGGTGTCCCGGGCCCGGAAGGCGGCGCTGATGGAGTCGTCGAGGCCGGTGCCGAGGTCCTGGGGGGTGCCGTCCCAGACCCGGGGCAGCGAGCGCCCGGCGCCCAGGATCTCGTCGTCCTCCTCGTCGTACAGCAGGAACTGGTAGTCGCGGAATTCTTCGAAGAGACGGTTCCAGTGGGTTTCGTTGATGTCGCCGTGCAGATTGTATTCGGGGACGACACCGGCGAAGACCTCCGGAATTCTGTCCCAGAGCTCGGGCCGTTCCGAATGGTGGACGAAGCGCGGTTCCGTACGGTTCTCACTGCTCATGCGGCGGCCCCCTCGGCGGGCTTGACGGCTTCCCAGACGATGACGATCGGAATACCGTCCCAGGCCGCCCTGGCCGCCTCGGAGATGTGTTCCTCATATCCGCCGGGGGCGAGACTGCCGTTGAACAGGGGCTCGTAACAGGCGCGTACGACGAGTCCGGCGTCGGTGAAGGCACGGAAATAGTCGGCGGCCAGATGGACATGGTTGCGGACGAAGGCGAGCGCGTCGTCACCCGCGACGAACAGGCACTGGCCCTGGAGGGTGATGACGAAGGGGTGCATATCGGAGACGATCACCCGGCCGCCGGGCCTGACCACCCGGGCCAGTTCGGCGACCGGTCCGGTGAGATCGGGCAGATGCGTCAGGGCGAGGGTGCTGACCGCGAGGTCCACGGAGGCGTCGTCCAGCGGCAGCTTCTCCAGCCGACCCTCGTGGAACTCGCCGTCCGGCACCTTGCGCCGGGCGTGTTCCAGCATGTCGGGGGACTGGTCCACGCCGATGGTGCGGTATCCGCGGGCCGCCAGGGCGGCGGTGGTGCGGCCGGTGCCGCAGGCCGCGTCGAGGGCGGTGGCGACCGGCCCCCGGTCGAAGAGCCGGTGCATCACGGGCTCCTCGACCTGCAGATACGAGCTGGGCAGGGAGTCGTAGATGCCCGACCAGGCGGCGTATCCGGCGCCCGCGTCCAGCTCGCCGACGGACGCTCCCCCGCCGGGCAGCCCCTCCCCGGCACCGTCCGCGAACTTCCTGATCTCGTCCAGCCGCCGTTCCAGGAACGCCTCGTCCGCATCGATGGCGTTACGCAGCAGCGCCAGCCCCTCGATACCGAGGACGAGTTCCCTCACCCGGAATTCCGATTTCTCCGATGTCATGGACACCCTCTCGACCGGGGTTTCCGTCCCGAAACCCACTGTTTCTCTTCCGGTACCGCAAGATGCTTCCCGGTAGCTTCCGCGCGCACTTCCCCGAACTTCCGGACATGACCTCTGCGCGCTACCCAGGCGCCTCCTTCCGCATTCTTGAAACGTTTCAGTTGGCCGGATTCCACTGGCGAAAGTCCGGTCTACTCCAGGTGTGTTGTTGCAGCGGGCACCTTCTCTTAACATCGGGCGCCGTCGGCCCATGAGGGGCCGGTTCACGAGGGGGAGGCACTGTGATCGAGGGGTACGCGGGGCGGGAGAGCGTGACGGCGGGCGGAACGCTCGCCCTCCATGTGTCGACGGACGCGGCGGCGTTCCGGGTCCGGTTCCACCGGCTGGGCCGGCAGCTGACGCAGGTGGCGGAGACGGGCCCGTACCCGGGGGTACGGACCGATCCGCCGCCGCATCCGGACGGGGTGGCCGGGCATGCCTCGCCCGCGGTGGACTGGGGCTTCCCGGAGTACCGGATCGCGATACCCGGCGACTGGCCGCCGGGTATCTATCTGGCGCATCTGGTCGAGGAGCCGGCGCCGGGCGGCGAAGGGCGGGCGGAGCCGGTACCGCCGCTCGGCGACGGGGACATCGAGGGCTTCGCCCGGGAGTTCTTCGTGGTGCGGCCCCGGCGGCCGGGGAGCCACGGCCGGATCCTGTACAAGAAGTCGACGTTCACCCGGCACGCCTACAACCGCGGGGACCGCGAGGACGCCCAGCGGGCCGGGAGCCTGTACGACAACCCGGTGTACGGCACCGGCGGCGACGGCTACCCGCGGGGTCACCGGCTGAGCATGCGCCGCCCCGGCGGGGTGATCGACCTCGCCTGGTGGGACGCTCCTTTCATCGCCTGGCTGGAGCGGTGCGGCTACGCCGTCGAGTACTGCACGGACCTGGACCTGCACCGGGACCCGGAGCTGCTGGCCCCGTACGACCTGCTGCTGAGCGTCGGGCACGACGAGTACTGGAGCACGGCGATGCGCGAGCACACGGCCGCGCATCTCCGGGCGGGAGGCAATGTCGCCTTCCTCAGCGCCAACACCTGCTGGTGGCGGGTGCACCTGACGGACGACGACACCGGGTTCGTCTCGGACACCGACCACCACGTCGACGGCGTGTTCCCGCATCTGCCCTCGACGGACCTGTGGTGGGCGGCCCCGCCGGACGGGGTCGGCCTGCCGGAGAACACCCTGACCGGGGTCAGTTTCCGCAACGGCGGAATGTGGCCCGGCGAGTGGCCCGGCGACCGGCCCAGAACCGGCTACCGGGTCCAGCACGCCGGGCACTGGGTGTTCGAGGGGACCGGTCTGCGCGACGGTTCGGACGGCGGCCCCGCGGACTTCCTGGGCGCCGGGACCCCGCTGATCGGTTACGAGTGCGACGGCGCCGCCTTCGCGTACGACGAGCGCGGCACCGCCCGGGCGACGGGCGAGGACGGCACCCCCGGCTCGTTCCTGATCCTCGGCCTGTACGAGCTGTCGCCCGTCAACGAGGACGTGACCACCATGAAGTGGGGGCACTGGAACTGCCCGGCGCGGGAGCCGGAGCGGACCGGTCCGCGCGCCGCGACCATGGGCGTGCACACGGTCGACGGCGGCGGAACGGTCTTCACGGCCGGGACCACCGACTGGCCGGTGGTCTGCGGACGGGAGGAGGACCCGGGGGTGGTCCGGGTGACCCGCAACGTCCTGGACCGGCTGTCCCGGCGCGGCGGGGAGACGACCGGCCCCTGACGCGCCGTACGAGCCGGGTGACCCCGCCCGCCCCCGGCCGCCCGGTCAGGGCGGTTCCGTGAGGGCGAGCAGTGTGGCGATCCGGGCCGCGCCCCGCGGGAGCGGTGGCGCGGCGCCCTCCACCGCCCGGTCGGGGCGGTGGAGGTGCGCCGCCCGCATGCCGGCGGCCAGTGGCCCCAGCACATCGGGCTCCCACATGTCCCCGACGAACAGCGTGCGGCCGGGGGTGGTGCCGCAGGCGTCGAGGGCGGCCCGGTAGATCAGAGGGTGCGGTTTGCGCGCCCCCGCCCGGGCCGAGCTGACGGAGACGTCGACCAGTGCGCCGAGGCCGGCTTCGGCCACGGCCCGGTCGAGGTCCCAGAACCAGTTGGAGCAGACCACGATCCGCAGGCCCCGGGCGCGCAGCCGGGCCAGCGCGCCGAGGGAGTCGGGGAACAGCTCCAGGGTCAGGGTCTTGGTCGCCCGGTCCAGTTCGACGGCGACCTCGCCCGCCACATCGGCGGGTACGCCCCGGTCCATGGCCCGGCGGCGCAGCCGGTCCACCTCCCAGGCGCGGTAGGCGGTCTCGGAGACCGAGTGCCGCCGGTGGTCCTCGCCGTCGGCCGGCCCGGCCGACCACATCTCGCCCCACCGGTCGGCCGCGGTGTGCAGACCGCGGCCGCGCAGGACGGAGTCGTGGGTGGGCGGCAGCGGGGGCACCATGCGGACGAGCGTCCCGTAGAAGTCGAGGACGACGGCGTCGACATCGTCCACCGGGGTGCCGTCCACCGGAGTGCCGCCCGGCCCACCCGCCGGTTCCCCGTTCCGGTCCGGACCACCCGGCCCGCCGCCGGAGCCCGGCACGTCCGGCGGCCCGTCCGCCCCGGCGGAACCACCGGCGGAACCTCCTGTGCCGGTAAGGCCCGTGGCACCCGCCGCGCCCGTGCCACCCACCGCGCCCACCGCGTCAGTACTTTCCGTGCCGGCGCGGGAAGTAGTCCTCGCAGCCGCCTTCGCGCTCGATGTCGACGGTGGCGCAGTGCAGTCCGCCGCCGAAGGGGCCGACGGCCCGGAACGGCACCGGGACGATCTCGAAGCCGTACCCCGCGAGCTGCTCCGACAGCTTCACCTCGTTCTCCTCGATGCAGAGCGTGTCGGCGTCGAGGTTGAGCATGTTCCCGGCCAGCCAGGGGCTGCAGAAGGAGAGCTTCGGCGGGTGGTCCCAGCTCGCGGGCTGCACCGCCTCGACGATCTCCCAGTCGTTGAGCCGGAAGAACTCCATCAGCTCGGGGTCGGCGAGCCGTTCGCCGCAGTGGAGCACCAGACCGGGCCGGAGCGGCACCCAGGTGGCGTCGATGTGCAGGGGGTGGGTGTTGGTGGAGGTGACGGCGTGCACCCGGTGGTCCGGGAAGTGCCGCTTCAGCCAGTCGTAGCCGCTGCGGTTGGTCACGAACGACAGCTGGACGAAGAGGTCCTTGCCGAAGCGGGCCACATCGGCCGCGTCGAAGAGGGGCTCCTCCTCGGTGAGCACCAGGTCGTAGTCGCGGACCTTCGCCAGCTGCACCTCGGTGGGCAGCGAGTTGTAGGTGTCCCAGAACTCCGTGTGGTAGCTGGCGTCGGTCAGCCGCGGCTTGGGCGCCGCCTCCCAGCGCATCCGGGGGTCGGCCTTGAAGAGGTCCTGGAGGAGGGGCCGGTAGCAGAGGTACTCGTACCAGCGGCTGCGGTACGACATGGTCGCCTCCAGCACCTCGCTGCCGACGGTCAGCAGCAGGTCGCGGGGCGGCATACAGCCCGACATGGTCTCCTGGGTCCAGTCGGGCGTCGAGACCTGCTGGTTGAAGTCGACGGGCGTGGGCCGGTCCACCCGGATCCCGCGCCGTCGCAGCATGTCGGCGAAGTTGTCGAGCTGTTCATTGGCCTCGGCCGTCATGTCCTCGGGCATCGGGCCGTAGGTGCCGAGGGGGAAGCCGTCCTCGGGGAAGTCGCGCCGTACCGCCGGTTCGGGCGCCTGGACCACCGCCGCGTCGGCCCTGCCGACGATGACATGACGCAACGGGTCCCAGCCGTTCCACGAGTTGACCCGGACGGGACGTCCGCTGGTTCCGCCGTTCGTCGTGCCGTGCTCAGTCACCGGTCCACACCCTTCGATCGGGGACGCAGGAGAGTTCGCCAACAGCGCGGACCGGAGATCCGGTCCGCCGGAGGCCCGTGGAGATCACGGGAGATCACGAGAAAAATGAGCCAGTGGGCACACCTCAGTCAAGGGCACCCGAGCCGGTCATCCCCCTCATTCACGCCAATTCGGCGGCCTTGGGTGATCGAAACGGGCCGAGGAGTAGATGTGCGGGCCCTTACACACAAAGGCCCGGGCCGTGCAGGAACATTTCATAAAGCGCCGTCCGATCCTGGCCAAAAAGAGCTGCCGGGGTAGTTCGGCGCACTTTGCTGGGTAGATAGGAGCCCGGTTCGGCCAGTTCCGGAGAGATCGAATCCTCGAAAGGGGGACAGTCATGCGACGATCCCGTTCTCGCACCGCCGTCCGTACCTCAGGCGCCCTGGTCCTCGCCCTTGCCGCGGCGGCCTGCGGTTCGGGCGGTTCCAACGGCTCCGGCGGTGGTGGCGGCTCGGACGAGCTGACCGTGTGGCTGACCATCGACGCCCGGGAGAGCTGGCCCGGCCTGATCACCGCGACCAACAAGCGCTTCGCCGAGCGATATCCGGGGGTCCGGGTCGATGTGCAGTTCCAGCAGTGGACCAGCAAGAATCAGAAGATTGACGCCGCATTGGCCGGCCGGGACGTACCAGACGTGGTCGAGATGGGCAACAGTGAGACGACCAATTACATCATCAATGGCGCGTTCAGCCCGGTCGACGAGCAGAAATTCGACCATTCCAAGGACTGGCTTCCGGCTCTTGCGGACGCGTGTCGCCTGAACGGGAAGACTTACTGTGTGCCCTACTACGCGGGGGCCCGTGTGGGCATCTACCGGACGGATCTCCTCCGCGAGGTCGGTGTCGCAAAAGCGCCCACCACCTATCCCGAACTGCTCTCGGTTCTGGACAAACTGAAGGCCCGTTTCGGCCGTACCGACAAGAACTTCTCGGCCTTCCATATGCCCGGCCGCTACTGGAACGCCGCGATGGCCTATGTGAAGGACGCCGGGGGCGAGATGGCCGTCCAGGAGAACGGGCGCTGGCGGGGCGCGCTCGCCGACCCCGCGTCGCTCAAGGGCCTCACCGAGTGGAAGAAGCTGCTCGACACCTACTACACGGGCGACCGCTCCAAGGACAACAGCGACGAGCCCGCGATCGTCGGCCAGGGCAAGACCGGCATGTTCTACGGCAACACCTGGGAGGCCAACGCCGCGGCCGATCCCAAGGCCGGCGGCAACCCGGCGGTGAAGGGCAAGTTCGCCACCTTCCCGTTCCCGGGCCCCTCGGGCGGGCTGCTGCCGCCGTTCCTCGGCGGCTCCACCCTCGCCGTACCCGTGAAGTCCCGGAACCAGGAGAAGGCCCTGGAGTGGATACGGCTCTTCACCGACCGGCAGTCGCAGCGCACGCTCATCAAGGCCGAGACGCTGCCCAACAACACCGTGCAGCTGAAGGATGTGCCCGCCGACGGCATCAACGGCGCCGCCGCGGTCTCCGCCACCAAGGGCTGGGTCACCCCGCTCGCTCCCGGCTGGGTCGCGGTGGAGAAGTCCAATGTGCTGCCCGAGATGCTCCAGTCGATCGCGACCGGAAAGAAGTCGGTCGAGCAGGCGGCCCGGGACGCCGACCGTGCCATCGACGCGGTGATCAACGACAACTGAACCGGCGACAACCGAACGTGCCGCCGGACGGCCGGTGACGACCGGCAGCCCCGCCCGCCTCCCCTTCCGCCCCTTCCGCCCCTTCCGACCCTTCCGCCCACCTCCCACCCCCGGCTTCCCCCTTCCCCCGCCCCCATTCCCCCGTCCGCCGCCCCGCGGGGGCCGGGTGCCCACGCGCCCGTGCCCCGCTCCGCGCTCCAGTGCCCGCCGGGCGATACCGGCGGGCCGGGTCCGGCTGTGCGCGCCCCCGGCCCGGGGCGCCCCCACCGCCGCGATCCGACGAACCGAGGAGACCCCCCGCATGGCGACCGCAGATCCACCCCATCCAGCCGCCCCCAATCCCCCGTCCCGGGCGCCGGTGCGCCCCTCACCGGGCCGGGACCGTCCCGCCCGCTCCTGGCGGACGCTGCGCCGCCGGGCGGTGCCGTACGTCCTGATCGCGCCGACCGTCCTGGCGCTCGCCGCGGTGCTCGGCTACCCCCTGATCGAACTGGTGCTGCTCTCCTTCCAGGACATGACCCGGCGGGAGCTGTTCGCCGGCACCGAACCGCCCTGGGCCGGGCTCGACCAGTACCGCACGGTCCTCTCCGACGACTTCTTCTGGGTGGTCGTCGGCCGCACCGCCCTGTTCACCCTGGTCTGCACGGTCGCCACCATGGGCACGGCGATGCTGGTCGCCCTGCTGCTGCGGCATGTCTCGCCCTGGGTACGGCTGGCGACGGGCGGTGTCCTGGTCGCGGTCTGGGCGATGCCGGTGATGGTCGCGGCGGCGGTGTTCCGCTGGCTCGTGGACCCCGAGTTCGGGGTCGCCAACTGGCTCCTCGGATGGCTGCCCGGGGTCTCCCTCGACCGGCACAACTGGTTCGAGAACCCCTGGCAGGGGTTTGCGGTGATCGCCGCCGTGGTGATCTGGGGCTCCCTGCCGTTCGCCACCATCACCCTCCAGGCGGCGCTCACCCAGGTGCCGCCGGAGCTGGAGGAGGCGGCCCGGGTCGACGGCGCCGAAGGCCCCAAGGTCTTCCGCCATGTCGTCTTCCCCGTGATCCGGCCCGCGTTCGTCATGGTGACGTCGCTGACCGCGATCTGGACCTTCGGCGTCTTCAACCAGATCTGGCTGATGCGCTCGGGCACCCCGGAGAAGGAGTACTACCTCCTGGGCGTCCACTCCTTCATCGAGTCGTTCGCCGTCAACCGCTACAGCACCGGGGCGGCGATCGCCGTGATCACCGTACTGCTGCTGCTCGCCGGTGCGGTGGTCTACGTACGCCAGCTGGTCAGAATGGGAGAGGCCGAGTGAGCACCGACGGCAGCATCGACACCGCCCCCGGTCCCCGGCGCACCGCGCCCGGCCCGGCCCCGGCGGCCCGGCCGCCCTTACCCCCCGTACGGAGAAGGAAGGGGCGGCGGCGCGGGCGTACCCGGCTCGCCAACACCGTTGCCCTGCTGTTCTGCGCCGTGATGGCGTTCCCGGTCTACTGGATGCTGCTGACCGCGCTGCGCCCGGCCTGGGAGATCCGCCGGAACCCGCCCAGGCTCTGGCCGAGCGGGCTCACCCTGGAGAACTTCCGCCGGGCCATGGAGTCGGAGACCTTCTGGTCCAGCGTCCGGGCCAGCGCCCTGGTGGGCGTCGGGACCGTGCTGATCTCCCTGGTGATCGGGGTGCTCGCGGCCTATGCGGTGGCCCGGTACGCCTTCCTGGGGCGCCGGGTCTTCGTCCTGGCCATCCTCTCCATCCAGATGATCCCCCTCGCCGGTCTGATCATCCCGCTCTATCTGCTGCTCAGCGACGCCGGTCTGACGGACAGCCTCACCGGGGTGGTCCTCACCTATCTGGTCTTCATGCTGCCGTTCACGGTCTGGCTGCTGCGCGGCTTCGTGGTCGCCGTCCCGGCCGAGCTGGAGGAGGCGGCCATGGTCGACGGGTGTACCAGGGCCGGGGCGTTCCGCCGGGTGCTGCTGCCGCTGCTGGCCCCCGGACTCGTGGCGACCTCGGTCTACTCCCTGGTCCAGGCGTGGAACGAGTACGTCCTCGCCTATGTGCTGCTCTCCAGCGACGAGAAGCAGACCGTCTCCATCTGGCTGGTGTCCTTCCAGACCACCTTCGGTACCGACTACGGCGGTCTGATGGCGGGCGCCACCCTCACGGCCCTGCCCGTGGTGGTCTTCTTCCTGATCGTGCAGCGGCGGGTGGCGAGCGGACTGGCGGCGGGCGCCGTCAAGGGATGACCACCCGAGCTCCGCCCCCGTACCGCCTCCGCCCGGCCCGGGCCCCACCCCCGGGCCGGGCCCGCCCCGCACCCCCGGCCCGTCCCGGCCGTACCGCGTCCGGGAACGTCCCCGCCGGGGCGCACCGACCGGACGGCCGCCCGCCGCTTCCCCGCCCCGCGGCCGTCCCGCCCGCCGCAGATGCGCGCGCCGCCGATGCCGTCGGCGCTCCCCCGCATTGCTTCCCCCCCATACCTCAGCCGGTCGCGGACGCCCGCCGACGGGCCCCGCGGCCTGCTTCCGAACAGCAGGAGATCCCGTGACGTCCGACCGTCTTGACCTGGTATCCAAGCTCTACCAGCCGTCCAACTGGCCCCGGGTGCTGGAAGTCGCCTCCGGGCAGCGCTCCACCGCCCCGCTGGTGGTGGACCTGGACCCGACCACCTTCTGCGATCTGGCCTGCCCCGAGTGCATCAGCGGCAAGCTGCTGAACCAGGGCCGTTTCACCCCCGAGCGGCTCGCCGAACTGGCCCGTGAGCTGGTGGAGATGTCCGTCCGCGGCGTGGTCCTGATCGGCGGCGGCGAGCCGCTGGCCCACCGCGGCACCCGGCAGGTGCTGCGCACCCTCGGCGAGGCCGGTATCGCCATCGGAGTGGTCACCAACGGCACCATGATCCAGCAGAATCTCGACGAACTGGCCCGGTACACCTCCTGGGTGCGGGTGTCGATGGACTCCGGCAGCGCCGACACATACGGCGTGTTCCGTCCCGACCGCAAGGGGCGCAGCGTGTTCGACAAGGTCGTCGCCAATATGCGGCTGCTGGCCGCGGAGAAGCGGGGTGCACTGGGCTATTCGTTCCTGATCATGAGCCGCCGGCAGCCGGACGGCACGATCGTCAGCAACCACCACGAGGTGCTCCAGGCGGCCCGGCTCGCCAAGGACATCGGCTGCGACTACTTCGAGTCCAAGGCGATGTTCGACGACGGGCACCATGTCATCCAGATGCCCGAGGAGATGCTCGCCTCCGTCGTCGACCAGCTGCACGAGGCGGAGAAACTGGCGGACGACGGCTTCGAGATCATCGACTCCTCGACCCTGACGACCCTGCGCAACCGGGTCGGCCCGGTGCAGCCGAAGGAGTACCACAGCTGCCCGGTGGCGGAGCTGCGGACGCTGATCACCCCGTCCGGGGTGTACGTCTGCTCCTACCACCGGGGCAATCCGCTGGCGAAGATCGGTGACGCGGTGACCGAGAAGCTGCCCGACATCTGGGCGGCGGCGGACCGCGGGATCGTCGACCCCAGCCGGGACTGCCGCTTCCACTGCGCCCGCCACCGCTCCAACCTCGAACTCCACAAGATCGGGGCCGGAGCGGCGACGGCGGAACCGGTCGAGGACTACGACCCGTTCATCTGATCCGGTACGGCCCGGGGGCGGGTGTCGCCCGCCCCCGGGCCCGGTCCGGCCGACGCCCGGGTGGGTATCACCCGGGCGTCGGGGTGTGCGGTGCGCAGGGCCGCGCGCAGCGCGGCGGCGGTCTCTTCGGCGTCGGCCGCGCGGCAGACGCCCACCAGGGCGCCCCCGCCGCCCGCGCCGCTGAGCTTCAGCGTCAGTCCGGTGGTCCGCAGCGCCAGCGCGCGCAGCGACTCCAGCAGCGGTGTCGACATCCGCTGGTGGTCCCGCATGGTGGTGTGGGCCCGGTCCATGGCCTGGGCCAGGGCGCCGAGTTCACCGGCCCGGATCGCGGCCCAGGCCTCGCCGGAGGCGGCGTCGGCCTCCTTGAGATAGGCCGCCAGGGCGGGGTCGCCGTCCCTCAGCTGGGCCCGTACGGTCCGGATGTGGTCGGAGGTGTCCTTGCGGGAGGCCGAGTCGAGGACCAGGACCGCCCAGTCGGCGGGGAAGGCGGACCGCTCGGTGACGGCGGGCAGCCCGGTGGGCCGCCCCTCCAGCAGCAGCGCCCCGCCCTCGATGACGGCGAGATGGTCCATGCCGCCGCCGTTGAAGTGCGCGAACTCGAACTCGTAGGCCCAGCGCGCGAGCGTGGCCACCGGGACGCTGTCCGGTGCGGGGACGGCGGCGCCGGTGTAGGCGAGGAACAGGCCGACGATCAGGGCGGTCGAGGAGGAGAGCCCGCTGGCGGCGGGCGCCTCGCTGGTCACGGTGGTGGCGGGCGGGCGCGGGGGCAGTCCGTCGAGCCGGGCCCGGAGGAAGTCCCAGACCTGGTCGGCCCACTCGCCGGTGGCCGCCGGGGGCGGCCCGGGGACGGTGGTGACGACCGTGGGCAGGTCCAGGGCGACGCTGACGCTGCGCCCGCCGAGCCAGTCGAGGTCCTCGCCGGACAGACAGGCCCGGCAGGGCACCGGGGCGCGGACGGCCCCGGCCGGGGCTTCGGTGTGCGTGGGTCCGTTCACCGGGCCTGGAACCTCCCCGTGGCGGTGAATTCGCGGTACATCTCCAGCACCGCGGCGGTGGCCTTGTGCAGCGGGGCGGGCGGGTCGTCGGGATGCCGCCAGACGGCGGTGACCACCTCGCCGGGGTCGGGGGTCAGCTCCCCGGACCAGGTCCGGGCGGTGAAGAGCAGGGCGAAGCAGTGCATCACGTCGCCGTTGGGGTAGGTGAGGGTGTGCAGCCCCGGGTCGGAGAGGGAGCCGAAGGCCACCAGATCCTCCCGGCGCACCACCAGGCCGGTCTCCTCCTCCAGTTCGCGTACGGCCGTACCGGCGAAGTCGCTGTCCTCCTCGCAGGCCCCGGCCGGAATCTCCCAGAGCCCGTTGTCGGCGCGCTGCTGGAACAGCACCCTTCCGTCGGGGGCGGTCAGGAGGACCTGAGCGCCGGGCATCAGCAGCAGCCGGCTGCCCACGGACTGCCGCAGTGTCCAGACGTACGATCCGACGTAACCCATGCGTGCCGTTCCCTTTCGTTCACCGGCCGTGGCCGCCGGTGTCACGCCGGCTCCGTCAGCCAGGCGGGCACCGCGTCCGGCGTGGCGTTGAGCCAGCGCACGTACCGGTCGACACCCTCGCGCACGCTGATGCCCGGGGTCCAGCGGAGCAGTTCGCGCATCCGGTCGGTGGCGGCGTAGCCGCCGAGCGGGTCGTCGGCGGGGCGCGGGGTGGTGAGGAAGCGGGCGCCGGGGTAGTAGGGGGCGATCAGCTCGGCGACATCGCGTACGGAGGTGGCTATTCCGGAGCCGACGTTGACGGTTTCGCCGACCACTCCGTCCTCGACCAGGGCGAGCGCGGTGGCGGCGGCGATGTCGTCGACGTGGACGAGGTCCCGGACCTGGTGGCCGCCGCCGTTGAGCCGCATCGGGAGTCCGGCCCTGGCGTGCATGGCGAGCCAGGCGACCATCCAGGAGTGGCTGCCGGGCTTGGGGGTCTGGGGGTCTCCGTAGACGGAGAAGTAGCGCAGGATCGCATAGTCGGTACCGGTGCCGGCCAGCAGTAACCGGGTCTGGTGCTCGCCCCAGAGCTTGGAGTTGGCGTAGACCGAGAGCGGGTGGGCCGCCTGGTCCTCGGCGAAGCGCTGGGGGCCGTCGAGCGGGGAGGTGCCGTTGCCGTAGACGGCGGCCGACGAGACGAAGACCATCCGGCGCACCCGGGCGGCCGCGGCCTCCTCCAGAACGGTCTCGGTACCGGCGACATTGGCCTCGAAGGCGATATCGGGGCGGCGGGTGCAGGCGGCGACGTCCGCGAAGGCGGCGGCGTGCACCAGCAGGTCGGCGCCGTCCATCACCCGGCGTACGGCGTCCCGGTCGCCGACGTCGCCGACGACCAGTTCGGCGCCGGAGCCGCGGGTGCCGAACCGTTCGTGGACGGCCTCCGGATAGGCGTCCATCCGGTCCAGCACGACGACCTCGGCCTCGGCGCCGAGAAGGAGGGCGGTGAGCCTGCTGCCGACCAGTCCGCCGCCGCCGGTGACCACGATCCGGGAGCCCCGGAGCTTCTCCAGCCTGGCCGGGACCGAATTCTCCGCGCTGTTTTCCACGATGGATTCCGTTTCCTGTTCCGCAGTGTTCCCCGCCACCCGGCCCGTCCCGTCGTTCAGGTCCTTGTTCCGGCCGTCGTTCCGGTCTTCGTTCCGGTCTTCGTTCCGGCCCGGTACGGCGTTGGCGCCAGCGTTCGTGCCCGGCATGCAGACTCCTTGCGGCCGATACGGCCGTTCGTTGGTGAATCGTGTACAGCAGCCAGCATGACGATCTTCAACGGCCGGAACCAGGGCGCCTTTTTGGCACTCTTGCGGACGGTGAAAGCGGCATCGTAGTGTCCGGATTCGTATGCGGCCCGCCGGATTCCCCTACCGCTATTCGGCCAGCGCGGCGGAAAACCGTTGCGAAAGGGCGGAACAGACGGGGAACGGTGAACCGCCCGACGGCGCGCGGGACACCGGAGGGGTCCGGCACGGGCCGGCCCGGAACGGAGCACGGAGGTTCTGTGACGTCTTATCGTCTGAGCGGCGCGGTGATGACCCATCCGAAGCGGCTCGCGGCCGCCGAGCAACTGGCCGGCGCCGCACCTCCGGGGGCCCTGCGGGTGGTCATGGACCCCGACCCGGGCGGCCGCCCCTCGGTGCTGCGCACGGCGCTCGCGGCCTGGTCGGCCATCGAGGAGGGCGCCACCCACCATCTGGTGGTCCAGGACGACATGCTGCTTTCCGACGCCTTCTTCGAACGGGCCCGGGCGGCGGTGGCGGCGATGCCGCACGCGGCGCTGGCGCTCTTCGCCCTCTGGGACTCCCGCAACGGCGCCGCGGTGCGCCTCGGGGCACTGGCCGGGGCGCGCTGGACGGCCGCCGTCAACGAGTACTTCCCCTGTGTGGCGATCGTGCTGCCGCGCGATGTGGCGGCCGGATTCGTGGAATACGGCAGGGCCCGGCTGGACGCCTGGCCCGACGACATCCTGATGCACCGCTTTATGCGCGACAACGGCATCCCCGGCTATGTGGCGGTGCCCAGCCTGGCCGAGCACGAGGATCTGGGCAGCATTTCCGGGAACGCCTTCCGGGGACCGCGCCGTTCGGTCTGCTTTCTGCCCGGCGACCGCCCGGCGGACGAGGATGTCCGGTTGTCGGGACTGCGAGTGGCACCCTTCTTCAAGAACGGTGTCGCCCAGTGTGCCGTCCGGCTCGAAGAGCCGGGCCCCCAGCGGTGGCTGCATCTTGAATGCGAGTCATTTCTGGAGGGCTCGGGAATTCGAATCGAAAGACTGGATTCGGCCATGCTGGGATTGACCGAAGTAGCGGACCGGGAGGCGGTACGCGGCACCTGGCTCACCGCCTTCGCCCTGGGCTTCGTCCACCGGCGGGACGGCCGCGGCGAGATCCCCGATCCGGCCCGGGATCCGGTGCTGGCGGAGGCGCTGGCGACGATCGGCCCCGGCGGCATCAGCCACCGCCGGTCCTACGAGCAGATCACGGAGGTACGGGACGAGCTGGCGGCGGTCGCCGGGGCGGGCCTGGCCGCCGGGCTGGCGGCCGGGGAGCGCCGTCCCGTACGGCGCCCGGCGGTCGCGGGCCCGGCCCCCGCGGCCGCGGCGCGCACCGTCGCGGTGGGCCTGGCGGGCGGGGCGAGCCCGCTGGGCGAGCACATCGCCCGGGGCCTCGCCGACAAGGGCTTCACGGTGACCCCGGCCGCCGCCGGGGGCGCGGCGGGGCCGTTGCGGGGGCTGGACGCGCTGATCGACCTCCGGCCGCTGCACCGGACGGGCGGCCGGGCCCCGGCTGGGGTCGCGCTGTCCGTCGTCGACCGGGCGACGGGCGCGGTCCGGTCGGTCCACACCCTCTATACGGGCGATCTGTACGGGCCCGGCTGCCCGCGCGATTCGGTGATCGGCGCACTGGTCTGGGACGCGCTGCGCTATCAGCCGCTGAAGCCGGCCGGTCCGGGGGAGGCGGGCGGACGGCCGCTTCACCCGCTGCACACGGCGGATCTGACGGACGCGCTCGCCCATGCGGTGGTCTCGCCCCCGGCGGAGCCCGCCGTGCTGCTCCCGCCGGCCGAGCCGGTGTCCGTACGGGATCTGGCTGAACTGGTACGGGAGTCGGTGCGGCCGGTGCCGCTGGAGAGCGCCCCGGCCCCGCGGCGCCGGACCACCGGTCCGGGTCCCGTACCGCAGGCTCCCCGGCTGCCGGGGTGGAAGCCCGTCCGGGAACTCGGCCGGGGGCTGCACGGGTTCTCGCAGTGGCTGGCGTACGAGGGCATCCTGCACGCGACGGTCTGAGCGGGCGTCACCGGGGCGCGGGCCCGTGCCCCGGTCCGGACGGGCCGCGCCGGAGGCGGCGCCCGGCCGCCGGTCACCGGGGGCCGGGCCGAGGGCGGCCGTGATCCGGCTGCCCCGGGGCGTCCGGCCGCCCCCGCGCGGGGGCGGCCAGGAAGGAGCGCGACCGCCCCCGCGCCGGGTGTGCGGCCCGTTGCGGTGCGACGGGGGCGGTCGCGGTCGTGGTACGGCCCGGGGACAGGGGCCGTACCCGTCGTGGCGGCCGGGTCAGACGCGGCCGCGGGCGCGGTTCCGCGCCACCAGCAGGGCGCCGCCGCCCAGGCCGAGGAGGACGGCCGAACCGCCCGCCAGATAGAGGGTGGTGGAGCTGCCGCCGGTCTCGGCGAGGTTCTCGGTGGGCTCGTCGCCGGTCTGGGTCTTCACCTCGGACTTCGGCTCCTCGGGCTGCTCCTTCTTCGGCTCCTCGGGCTTGGCCGCGGCCGCCTTCGGGGTCTCGCAGACGGCTTCGACCAGGGTGACGGCGCCGCTGACCTCGGCGACGTTCAGCTTCAGCGGATTGACGTCCACCTTGAGTTCGAGAGCGGTGGCGGCGGCCGTACGGGAGGTGGTGACGGTCCTCGACAGGTCGAGGGTCACCTCGCCGACGGCCGGTACGGCGATCCGGGTGCGGCCGCCCGCGGTGAGTGTGACCTTCTGGCCCAGGACCCGTACCGTACCGAGCACATTGGACTCGGCCACCGGCTTCTTCCCGGCGGCGCAGACGGCCCGCGAGGTGACCTGCTCGACCTCGATGAGGGAGAGCAGCGGCAGACCGGGCAGGTGCACCCGGGCCCGGGCCAGATTGGCGTAGCCCTCGGCCTTACCGCGGTCCGCGGTGGCCCGGGCGGTGGCGACGTCCGCCCTGAGCACTTGGAAGGCCCGTCCCCCGTCGACGCCGTCGAGCCGGACGGAGAGCGCGGTGCGCTCGGCGCTCGCGGGGGCCTGCACCTGGTTCAGGGTGGCGGTCAGCGGCACCCGGACGGACTTGTTGAGGAGGGACACGTCGAGCCCGGCGCGGAGGACGACCGCGCCCGCCCGGCCCTCCGTGCCGCCTCCGGTGGCCTGCGCCGGGCCGGCCAGCGCGACGGGGGCCGCGACCAGGGCGGCGGCGGCCGTGACGGCGGCGAGGCGGCGAGCGGGCAGGCCGAAGGCAGTGCTGTTCAAGATGGTGGAACCCCCACAGGAGAAAGACGTCGCGCACGGGCCACGGGGACACGCGGCCGGGCGACCGGGACGCCCACATCTTTACGCACTGAGAGTGAACTGACGGATACCCGGCGTCAGTTCACCCCAAAGAGGGGTTTCCGTGAGGACATTCGATTTCCAGGACACATCCGTTACCCGGAGCCCCTCCGGTCACGGCCCCTGAACGGTTCCGGAGCTGCCCGGAGCGGTCCCGGCGGGCGTTCCGGCCGGTGCGGCAGAACGGCCGGAAAAAGCTTCAACGACCGGAACCGGCCGGACGTCACGCCCGGTCAACACGGCGCCTCCCGCTCCGGGTCCGCGGAGCCGCCCGCCCGTGCGCTCCCGCCGGGCCGCCGGGAGCACGGCGGCCCGGCCGGATGTCGCCGCCGACCGGGACACCGCCGCGGGGTCAGCCGACGATCCGCCCGTTCAGCACCACCCGGCGGGGTGCCGCCAGTGCCCGTACGTCGGCGCGCGGGTCCTCCCCGTAGACGACGAGGTCGGCGGGCGCGCCCTCCACCAGTCCGGGCCGGCCGAGCCATTCCCGGGCGCCCCAGGTGGTCGCGGAGAGCGCTTCGACCGGCGGGATCCCGGCCTTCACCAGTTCGGCGACCTCGGCGGCGACCAGGCCGTGGGCGAGCGAGCCGCCCGCGTCGGTGCCGGCGAAGACGGGGATACCGGCGTCGTACGCCGACCGCACGGTGTCGTACCGCCGCTCGTAGAGCCTGCGCATATGGCCGGACCAGCGGGGGAACTTGGCCTCGCCGCCGTCCGCGAGCGCCGGGAAGGTGGCGATGTTGACCAGGGTCGGCACAATGGCGACGCCGCGTTCGGCGAAGAGCGGAATGGTGTCGTCGGTAAGTCCGGTGGCGTGTTCGACGCAGTCGATACCGGCCTCGACGAGATCGCGGAGCGAGTCCTCGGCGAAGCAGTGCGCGGTGACCCGGGCGCCGAGCCGGTGGGCCTCGGCGATGGCCGCCTCGACCTCGGCGCGCGGCCAGCAGGCGGTCAGATCGCCCGCCTCCCGGTCGATCCAGTCGCCGACGAGCTTCACCCAGCCGTCGCCGCGCCGGGCCTCGCGGGCGACGTAGGCCACCAGGTCGGGGGGTTCGATCTCATGGGCGTAGTTGCGGATGTAGCGGCGGGTGCGGGCGATATGACGGCCCGCCCGGATGATCTTCGGCAGGTCCTCCCGGTCGTCGATCCACCGGGTGTCGGCCGCCGAGCCCGCGTCCCGGATCAGCAGGGTGCCGGCGTCGCGGTCGGTCAGCGCCTGCTTCTCGCTGGTCTCGGCGTCCACCGCGCCGTGCGCGTCCAGGCCGACGTGGCAGTGGGCGTCGACCAGACCGGGGAGCGCCCAGCCGGTCACGGTGACCGCCTCCGCCGCGGGCCGCCGGTAGGTGATCCGGCCGCCGACGACCCACAGCTCGTCCCGGACGTCCTCGGGGCCGGCGAGCACCCGCCCCTTCACATGCAGCACCGTGTGATCGCTCATATCCGCACTCTACGAGGGCGGGGAACCGGCCCACGAGGGCGCGGCGGGCGCCGGGCGGGCCCGCCGGAGCCCCTCTGCCGGCTCGGTACCCTCGTGCGAGTGGCCGGAACATTCCGGCCCGAACCGAACCGTCCGACCGTCCGAAGAAGGCGCCCAACGTGACACATCCGTTTCTGGACCTCCCCCCGCTGACCGCCGACCGGTTCGCGGCCATCGAGCGGCGGGTCGCCGCCCTGCTCGGCACCGAGCAGGACGTCGTGATCACCCAGGGCGAGGCGCTGCTGCCGCTGGAGGGCTGCATCCGGTCCGGCGCCCGGCCCGGCTCCACCGCGCTGAACGTGGTGACCGGCCCGTACGGCCAGACCTTCGGCAACTGGCTGCGGGACGCCGGGGCGAAGGTCGTCGACCTGGAGGTGCCGTTCCACACCGCGGTCACCGCGGCGCAGGTCGAAGAGGCCCTGGCCGGGCACCCCGATATCGATTTCGTCTCCCTGGTGCATGCCGAGGCGGCGACCGGCAACACCAACCCGGTCGCGGAGATCGGCGAGGTGGTCCGGGCGCACGGCGCCCTGTTCATGCTGGACGCGGTGGCCTCGGTGGCGGCCGAGCCGCTGCTGCCGGACGCCTGGGGCGTCGATCTGTGCGTGATCGGGGCGCAGAAGGCGATGGGCGGCCCGGCCGGGGTGTCGGCGGTGTCGGTGAGCGGACGGGCCTGGGAGCGGTTCGCGGCCAACCCGGCCGCGCCCCGGCGCTCGTACCTCTCGCTCCTCGACTGGAAGGAGCGGTGGATCGACGGGGGCCGCCGGACTCTGCTGCATGCGCCCGCCCAGTTGGAGATGCTGGCGCTGGAGGCGTGCATCGAGCGGATCGAGAAGGACGGCCCGGACACCGTGATCGCCCGGCATGCGGCGGCCGCGGCGGCGACCCGCGCGGGCGCTTCGGCGCTCGGCGGCGGGCTGACGCCGTATGTCCACGAGGCGCGGGACGCGGCTCCGGTGGCCACGACACTGCGGACTCCGGCCGGAGTCGACGCGGCCGGTCTGGTGGCGGCGGCGCTGGCGGCCGACCCCTCGCTGCCGCTGGTCGCGGGCGGCGGCGCGCTGGCCGGGGAGATGATCCGGGTGAACCACTACGGCGCGGACGCCACCCAGGACGCGGTGCTGTCCTCGCTGTCGGCGCTGGGTGCGGCGCTGGCCGCCTCGGGCGCGGCGCCGGAGCCGGTGGACCAGACGGCGGCGCGGCGCGCGGCCCTGGCCGCCTGGGCGTAGCCGCCGCGCGCACGACCGCACATCCGCCCCGGGAAAAGAATTCCAGGGCCATAAATTCATAGCGGAACGAGTGAAAACGGGAAGCTTTTCGTCGCCTTTTGCGACGGCAGCTTCCCGTTTTCTTCTGCCCCGGTTCCCGGGCCCTAAACGCTAAAGTTACGACAGGGCGATCCGGTGATTCAGGGCATGTGACCGACCCCACAATGGGGGCATTTTGCGGCTTATTTTCCGGACGTATACGGGCAAACACCCGGAGGTCCGATGAGTACCTCGCGCCCGCGCGATAACACATCGCCGCCGTCTCCCCAACCCGCAGCGACCATGCATTACTTGAATTCCATCGGTAAGTTGAACCGGCATGAACACCGCGCAGGACGACCTGGTACGAGCCGATTCCCGCAGTGAATTCACCGTTATCGAAAGCCCCCGTGTCGAGGACGGGGCCGCGCTCTGGCGTATCGCCCGCGACTCCGAGGTCCTGGACCTCAACTCCTCGTACAGCTATCTGCTGTGGTGCCGCGACTTCGCCGCCACCTCGCTGGTGGCCCGGGGCCCGGACGGGGAGCCGGTCGCGTTCGTCACCGGCTACGTCCGTCCCGACCGGCCCGCATCACTGGTCGTCTGGCAGATCGCGGTGGACCGCGGACACCGGGGCCGCGGTCTGGCGGGCGCACTGCTGGACGCGCTGACCACCCGGGTGACGGCGGAGCGGGGCATCCGGCAGCTGGAGACCACCGTCACCCCCGGCAACACCGCCTCGGACCGGCTGTTCCGGGCCTTCGCCGAGCGCCGCGGCGCATTCCTCGACCGCACCGTCCTCTTCGACGGACCGCTGTTCCCGCCGGGCGCGGGCCATGAGCCGGAGCTGCTCTACCGCATCGGGCCGCTCGACCGCTGAGCGCCACGCCGCGCTACGCCGCGCCGCGCCGATCCACGGCGCACCCGCCCGCGGCCGGCGCCCGCCCGCCGCCGTACGGGCGTCCCGCGCCCCGTCCCGTACGAACCGATCCGCCCCACACCCCCGGGAGAGACCGTGACCATCACCCCGCCCGCCCTCAGCGTCTTCGAAACCCTGGAGTCGGAGGTCCGCAGCTACTGCCGCGGCTGGCCCGCCGTCTTCGACCGGGCCCGGGGCAGCCGCCTCACGGACGAGGACGGCCACTCCTACCTGGACTTCTTCGCCGGTGCCGGCTCCCTCAACTACGGGCACAACAACCCCGTACTCAAACGTGCCCTGCTCGACTATCTCGAACGGGACGGCATCACCCATGGACTGGACATGGCGACCACCGCCAAGCGGACCTTTCTGGAGACCTTCCAGAACCTGGTGCTCCGGCCGCGCGACCTGCCGTACAAAGTGATGTTCCCGGGGCCCACCGGCACCAACGCGGTGGAGGCGGCGCTGAAGCTGGCCCGCAAGGTGAAGGGCCGGGAGTCGGTGGTCTCCTTCACCAACGCCTTCCACGGGATGTCGCTGGGGTCGCTCGCCGTCACCGGGAACGCCTTCAAACGGGCGGGCGCGGGCATTCCGCTGGTCCACGGCACCCCGATGCCGTTCGACAACTACTTCGACGGCACCGTCCCCGACTTCCTCTGGTTCGAGCGGCTGCTGGCGGACCAGGGGTCCGGGCTGAACAAGCCCGCGGCCGTGATCGTCGAGACCGTCCAGGGCGAGGGCGGAATCAATGTCGCCCGGCCCGAGTGGCTGCGCGCGCTCAAGGAGCTGTGCGAGCGGCGGGACATGCTGCTGATCGTCGACGACATCCAGATGGGCTGCGGCCGGACCGGCGGCTTCTTCTCCTTCGAGGAGGCCGGGATCGTCCCGGACATCGTCACCCTCTCCAAGTCGATCAGCGGCTACGGGCTGCCGATGTCGCTCTGCCTCTTCCTGCCGGAGCTGGACGTCTGGGAACCCGGCGAGCACAACGGCACCTTCCGCGGACACAATCCGGCGTTCGTCACCGCGGCCGCCGCGCTGCGGACCTACTGGGCCGACGGCGAACTGGAGAAGCAGACGCTGGAGCGCGGCGAGCAGATCGAACAGTCGCTGCTGGCTCTCGCGGGCGAGGGCCCCGAGCCCGGCTTCGGCTTCCGCGGCCGCGGGCTGGTCTGGGGCCTTGAATTCCCGGACAAGGAGCGGGCGTCGGCGATCTGCGCCCGGGCCTTCGAGCTGGGCCTGCTGCTGGAGACCTCGGGCCCCGAGGGCGAGGTGGTCAAGCTGCTGCCGCCGCTGACCGTCTCCGCCGCGGAGCTGGACGAGGGGCTGCGGGTCCTGGCGCGCGCCGTCCGCGAGACCGTCTGACGCCCCCGTCCCCGTACCGCACGAGCACGAGCACGAACACGAACACAAGTATCAGCACGAGCGACAACGAGAGGTGACCACAGCGTGATCGTCCGATCCCTCGACGACATCGAGAACACCGACCGGCATGTGAGAGCGGCCTCGGGGACCTGGGAGAGCAAACGTCTGGTGCTGGCCCGCGAACGGGTGGGCTTCTCCCTCCACGAGACCGTGCTCTACGCGGGCACGGAGACGTCGATGTGGTACGCGAACCACATCGAGGCGGTGCTCTGTGTCGAGGGCACGGCGGAGCTGACGGACGACGAGACCGGCGAGGTCCACACCATCGGCCCCGGCACGATGTACCTGCTCGACCGGCACGAACGCCACACCCTGCGTCCGGTCACCGACTTCCGCTGCGTCTGTGTCTTCAACCCGCCGGTCACCGGCCGGGAGGACCACGACGAGAACGGCGTCTATCCCCTGATCACCGAGGAGGGCTGAACCATGGCGACCGCCACCGGCACCGCCGTACACCACGACCTCTATCCGACCCGCGGCCTCGCGGAGGTGACGACCCCGCGCCGGGATCCGGTCGTCTGGTCGGCGCCGGGCGCGCCCGGGCCGCTGCTCCCCGCCGAGCTGGCCTCCTACGAGCGCAACGGTTTCATCGGTGTCGAGGACCAGATCACCGACGAGGAGGTGGCGCTCTATCGCGCGGAGATGGAGCGGCTGATCGCCGATCCGGATATCCGCGCCGACGAGCGCGCGATCGTCGAACCGGCCTCGGAGAAGGTGCGTTCGGTCTTCGAGGTGCACCGGCTCAGCGCGGTCTTCGCCGCGCTGGTGCGCGACGAGCGGGTGGTGGGCCGGGCCCGCCAGATCCTCGGCTCGGACGTCTATGTCCACCAGTCCCGGATCAATGTGAAGCCGGGCTTCGGAGCCTCCGGCTTCTACTGGCACTCCGACTTCGAGACCTGGCACGCGGAGGACGGGATGCCGGGCATGCGCGCGGTCTCGGTGTCGATCGCGCTGACCGAGAACCGGGACACCAACGGCGGGCTGATGATCATGCCCGGCTCGCACCGCACCTTCCTGGGGTGCGCGGGCGCGACCCCGGACGACAACTACAAGCGCTCCCTGCGGATGCAGGAGGCGGGAACGCCGTCGGACGGGGCGCTCACCCGGTTCGCCGACGAGCACGGGATCCGGCTCTTCACCGGCCGGGCCGGCTCGGCGACCTGGTTCGACTGCAACTGCATGCACGGCTCGGGCGACAACATCACGCCGTACGCCCGCAGCAATGTGTTCATCGTCTTCAACAGTGTGGAGAACGCGGCGGTGGAGCCGTTCGCGGCGCCGGTACGGCGGCCGGAGTTCATCGGGGCGCGGGACTTCACTCCCGTACGCCCCGGATAGCACGGTTACGCGGGGGAGGGGGCGGGCCCGGCCGGACCCGCCCCCTCCCCCGTGCGATGCCGCCACCCCCTCCCCCGCGGCGGCCGTCCCCTCCGGCGGTCCGCACCGGCCGCCCCCTCAAGCGGTCCGATCCGGCGGTCCGGTCCGGTCAGACGGTCGCCAGGGCGGGGTAGTCGGTGTAGCCCCGCTCGTCGCCGCCGAAGAAGGTCGCCTGGTCGGGGGTGTTGTACGGGCCCTGGGTGCGCAGCCGGGACGGCAGGTCCGGGTTGGCGAGGAAGAGCGCGCCGAAGGCGATCAGATCGGCGGTGCCGTCCTCGATCAGACCCAGCGCGTCATGGCCCGTCGGCCCGTCGGTGGACGGGTTGAGCACCACGGTGCCGGAGAACTCGCGGCGCAGTTCCCGGGTCAGCGGCCGGAGTCCGGTGGTGGCCTCCAGCAGGTGCAGATACGCGAGGCCGAAGGGGTCGACCGCCCGGACGAGCGAACGGTAGAGGGCGTCCGGCGCGGGCTCCTGGATGTCGTTGTACGGGTTGGAGGGCGAGAGCCGCAGCCCGACGCGCGAGGCGCCGACGGCCTCGGTCACCGCCCGGACGGTCTCCACGGCGAACCGGATCCGGTTCTCCTCGGAGCCGCCCCACTCGTCGGTGCGCCGGTTGGTGTTGGGGGCGAGGAACTGGTGGATCAGATAGCCGTTGGCGCCGTGCAGCTCCACCCCGTCGAAGCCGGCGTCGATCGCGTTGCGGGCGGCGGAGGCGTAGTCGTCGATGGTGGCGCGGATCCCGTCGGCGGAGAGTTCCGCGGGGGTGGTGTAGTCCAGCAGCCCTTCCTTGGTGAAGATCTGCCCGTCCGGGCGGACGGCGGAGGGCGCGACCGGGCGGAGCTCGCCGGGCAGCAGATCGGGGTGGCCGATCCGCCCGGAGTGCATGAGCTGGGCGAAGATCGTGCCGCCGCGCTCGTGGACGGCGTCGGTGACCCGGCGCCAGCCCTCGACCTGCTCGCCGCTGTGCAGCCCGGGGGTATCGGGGTAGCCCTGGCCGACCACGGAGGGCTGGGTGCCCTCGGTGATGATCAGCCCCGCGGAAGCGCGCTGGGTGTAGTACTCGACCGTGGCGTCGGTGGGCGAGAGCCCGGGTCCGTAGGCCCGGCTGCGGGTCATCGGGGCCATGACGATCCGGTTGGCGAGCGGGCGTCCGGCGAGGTCGAAGGCGTCGAAAGCAGTGGTCACGGTGGTCACTGAGGGCTCCCCAAAGAAAATACATGGTCGACCAACTGATAATGTGTGGTCGACCAATCAATTCGGTCGGGAGTCACTGTAGCGCACTTCCTTGGTCGGCCAAGGTAAAATTTTCGAAGGCACTTCGGAGACACTGTCACTGCGGACGGGGAGACTGACGCGCATATCCCGCGACCGGCACCGACACCTGCGAGGAGGGTCCGATGACGACCGAGGCCGAAGACGTGACCCGGGCGGGATCCGCGGAATCCACGGGATCCGCCGTCGCCGGGGAGCGCGCCGGGGCACCCGGCACGCCCGGCCCCTCCGGCGAAGGGGCCGACGGTCCGTGCGACGGCGGTCCGTGCGACGGCGGTGCGGGGCACTCCGGTGCGGTTTCCGCCGCCGCACCCGGGGCCTCCTGCGACGGTGGCGGTGCGGAGTACCGCGTCGGATTCGTCTGCGACGAGAAGGCGCCGGTCTCCTTCACGGTCTCCCGGGTCGCCCGGCTGCACCGGATGGCCAGCGGCAAGCTCCTGCGGGGGCTGGGCCTCTACCCGGGCCAGGAGTTCGTGATGGTCCATCTGTGGACCCGGGGGCCCTCGCGCCAGTCCGATCTGATCAAGGCCGCCGACCTCGACCCGTCCACGGTCACCAAGATGCTCCAGCGCCTGGAGCAGGCCGGACACGTCCGCCGGTATCCCGACCCCGAGGACCGCCGGGCGGTGCTGGTGGAGGCCACCGACTCCGGCGACGACCTGCGGATCGCGGTCGAGGCGGTCCTGTCCGGCCTGGAGGAGCACCTGCTCACCGGCCTGGACGAACACGAGCGCCGGGAGCTGCTGCGACTGCTGGCAAAGACGGAGCTGAACCTCTGCCGGGAGGCCGGGGAGTGCGTCCTCCCGGAGTGACCGGACAGCGGGCGGGTACGGCCGGGGGCGTCCGGACCGGCCCCGCCTCCCGCCCCTCCCGCCCCTCCTGCCCCTCCTGCCCTGCTCCCGCTACTCCAGCGCGGCCAGGATCCGGTCCACGTGTCCGGGCGTGTTGTAGAGGTGGAAGGACGCGCGCAGTCCGCCCGCGCGGGCGGTGGTCACGATGCCGTCGGCGGCGAGCTCGGGCACCCGGTCCGCGAGCCCGGGGACCGAGACGATCGCGGACTCCCCGGCCAGGACCGGGACCGGCTTGTACCCCCGCTCGGCGAGGCCCTCGCGGAACCGGCGGGCCAGCGCCGTGACATGCCGGTGGACCGTTTCCACGCCCACCTCCGCCAGCAGCTCCAGCGCCGGGGCCGTCGCGTGGAAGGCGGCGTACGCCGGGGACTCGTCGAACCGGCGCGCGGTGGCCGCCAGGCTCCGCGCCGGGCCGTACAGGGCCCCGTCCTCGGAGGCGAAGGTCCCGGGATAGAGGGGCCGGAGGGCGGACTGGGCCTCCTCGGCGACGGTCAGGAACGACACCCCGCGAAGACCCGTCAGGAACTTGTAGGCGACGGTGACGGTGTAGTCGAACCCGTCCGCGCGCAGCGGCAGCCAGCCCGCGGACTGGCTGGTGTCGGCGAGCGTACGGGCCCCGTGCGCGGCGGCCGCCTCGCGTACCGCCGCCGTATCGGCGATCCGCCCGTCGGCGGACTGCACCGGCGAGAACGCGACCAGCGCCGTACCGGGGCGGACGGCGTCGGCGAGCCCTTCGAGCGGCGCGTAGCGCGCCACGAGGTCACCGCGCTCGGTGAACGGGGTGACGACGGAGGTGTACTCCCCCTCCGGGAACAGCACCTCCGCGCCGGGCGGCAGTGACTGTGCGACCAGGCCGACGGCGGTGGACAGGGAACTGCCCACGGCGACCCGGTCGGCGGTGACGCCGGCGAGCGCCGCGAAGGACTCCCGCACGGCGACCACCCGGTCGTAGTCGCCCGCGCCGCCGGGCCGCCCGGCGGTCAGCTCCGCCGCCAGGGTCGCGAGCGCGGCGGCCGACCGGCGGGGCAGTACCCCGCAGGAGGCGGTGTTCAGATACGTCGATTCCAGTGCGAACTCGTCGGTGAAGCCCGGATTCTCCATAGGGTCACCCTGCGCGCCGGTGACCCACCGGGTCAACTGTGACCTGCGGCGACGCACCGGAGCGGAGCCACCGGAGGACGCCCCGGGCCCGGAGGCGCTCCACGGCGCCGGGCCCGCGACCGGCGCGCCCGCCCTGCGGGTCGCACCGCCCCGGCCCGGGTCACGCGGACTCCGCCGCCGCCTCCCGGGACTTCCACGCCTGCTCCAGCGCCTGGGTGAACAGCTCGGCGGGCTGGCCGCCGGAGACGCCGTACCGCCGGTCGAAGACGAAGAACGGCACTCCGTTCGCCCCCAGGTCGGCGGCCTCCCGCTCATCGGCGCGGACCCCGGCCGCGTAGGCCTCGCGGTCGGCGACGACACCCCGTACCTCGGCCTCGTCGAGCCCGGCCTCGACGGCGAGCGCCACCAGCACCTCGTCGTCGTAGACGGACCGCTCGTCGGCGAAGTTGGCGCGGTAGACCAGGTCGAGCAGCGTGCCCTGGACACCCCGCTCCTTCGCCAGGTGCAGCACCCGGTGGATGTCGAAGGTGCTGCCGTGGTCGCGGTCCTCGGTGCGGTACGGCAGACCCTCGGCCCGGGCGTTGGAGGCGACGTGCTCCTCCATCGCCGACGCCTCCTCGAAGCTGCGCCCGTACTTGCGCATCAGCATCTCGACGACCGGGTCGACCCGGCCCTTGGGGCGGTCCGGGTCGAGCTCGAAGGAGCGGTGCACCACCTCGACCTCACGGCGGTGCTCGAACCGGGCGAGCCCCTTCTCGAAGCGTTCCTTCCCGATGTAGCACCACGGGCAGGCGATGTCGCTCCAGATCTCGACGCGCATCACGGCTTTCTCTCCACTCTCCGGCCGGCCGGCAAACAGGTTTACCGGGCGTCAACGTCTGCGCCGGGTGGGACATTCCCGGCCGGACGGTCCCGGCACCGGAATCCGTGAATCCGTCCCCCATCCGTAACGGGCCGCTCCGGCGGCGGGGACGGAAAGCGGACGTACCCGAACGATTCCTCCGGGGCCCGGGCCGGCCCCGGACGAAGATCACCGGGACAGCCGCCGCCGTGGGAGCGTAGCCCCATGAGAACGCACGTCCTGACCGGTTCACGGGCCCGGCTGCGCTGGCTGCACCTCGTGCTGGGCGGAGCGCTTCTGATGCCGTACTGGCTGTTCGCCACGGTCCTGCTCAGTGTCTTCGGCGCGGGCCGTGCGCTCTTCGGCGGATCCGTCGCCGTCCAGCTCGGGGCCTATGCGATCGCCGTCCCGCTGGCTGCCGCAACCGCCCTGTTCAGCCCCGCCCGCCCGCTCTGCATTGCGGCGGCGCGGGCGCTGTGCGGAGTGCCGGAGGGGTCGTTCGCGGAGGGGCCCGCCCGGTCCCGGGCGGCCCGGGTGCGGACCGCGGGCTGGTTCGCCCTGCACACCGGTCTGGGTGCGCTGGTCAGCGGCGCCACGCTGGCGCTGACGCCGTTCGCGGCGAGTCTGATGCTGGCCCCGCTGGTGCCGCCGGTGTACGCGGCACTGCGGCTGCCGGAGCTGCCGCCGGGCGGGTTCCTGCTGCTGCCGCTCGCCGGTGCGGCCATGCTGGTGGCGCTCGCCGCCGGTGCCGCGGCCGCCGGGACGCTGCTGGCGCGCGCGGCCCCGGTGCTGCTGGGCCCGTCCCCCGCGGACCGGCTCGCGGCGGCGGAGCGGCTGGCGGCCCGGCTCGCCGAGCGGAACCGGCTCGCCCGGGAGCTGCACGATTCGGTGGGGCACGCGCTGAGCGCGGTCACGCTCCAGGCGGGCGCGGCCCGGCGGGTGCTGGACCACGATCCGGAGTTCGTCCGGCGGGCGCTGGAACTGATCGAGGAGACCACCCGCCGTACGGTCGGCGAACTGGACACCGTCCTCGGCCTGCTCCGGGAGGAGCCGGGCCCGGCGGGCGGGGACGGCGGGCCGACCCTGGCGGACCTCGACGGGCTGCTGGCCCTGGGCGGGGTCCCGGTGGAGCTGGAGCGCACGGGCGATCCGGCGGCGGTGCCCCCGGCGGTGTCCCGGGAGGCGTACCGGATCGTGCAGGAGGGGCTGAGCAATGCCCTGCGGCATGCCGGGCGGGTCCCGGTGTCGCTGAGGATCGCCGTACACGACGAGACATTGGAGATCACGATGGAGAATCCGCTGCCGGACCGGCTCCGGGCGGTACGTCCGGGCGGGGGCCGCGGGCTGCGCGGGATCGCCGAGCGGGCCGTCCTGCTCGGCGGAACGGCGGAGTCCGGACCGGCCGGGGCGCGCCGGACGCACAGGCAACACGGGACACACGGGCGGCCCCCTGGCCAGGACACCCCGGACACCCCGCCCGCCACGGACTCCCCGGACACCCCGCCCGGGATATGGCGGCTGTCCGCCGGACTGCCGCTGGCCGGACGCCCCGGCGGCGGTGCCCGGTGAGCGACGCCGCCCGAACCACCGGCCGGAATCTGCGGATCGTGGTCGCCGACGACGAACAGATGGTCCGCACCGCCCTGCGCGCCATCCTCTCCTCCGAACCCGGTATGGAGGTCGTCGGCGAGGCCGCGGACGGCGCCCTGGCGGTGTCGGTGGTCCGGGAGCTGAACCCGGACGTGGTGCTGATGGACGTACGGATGCCGGGCATCGACGGCATCCGGGCCACCGAGCTGATCCTCGCCGCCGCGCCGCCGGAGGCACCCCCGAGGATCCTGGTGGTGACCACCTTCGAGAACGACGCCTATGTGTACGACGCGCTGCGCGCGGGGGCCGCGGGCTTCCTGCTGAAGCGGGCCGCGGCGGAGGAGCTGATCCAGGCGGTCGGGCTGGTGGCGCGGAGCGATTCGCTGCTCTTCCCGGCGGCGGTACGGGCACTGGCCGCGTCCCGGACCGGCCGGGCGGCCGGGTCTCCCCCGCCGTGGGCGGCCGCGCTGACCGAGCGGGAGGCGACGGTGCTGCGGCTGATCGCGACGGGCCTGACGAACGCGGAGATCGCGGAGCGGATGGGCGTCGGCGCGGCGACGGTGAAGACGCATGTGGCCTCGGTGCTGGCGAAGACGGGCACCCGGGACCGCACCCAGGCGGTGATCGCGGCGTACGAGACGGGTTTCGTGGCCCCGCGCTGAGCGCGCCGCGCGCCCTGCGTCCCGCGCCCCCGGTGACCGGCCCCGGTCGCCGGCCCCGGCGGGCAGCTCCGGCGGAACGGGACGAACCGCCCGGGAACCATCCCGGGGGCGCCGGTCGTCATTCCCGGTGCGATGAACAAGACGATCAGACACACCGCCGTCTTCACGCTGCTGCTGGTGCTGGCCCTGCTGGTGAGAGCCACCTGGGTGCAGGCGTACGAGGCGGAGGCACTCGCGGAGAACGACAAGAACCGGCGCCAGGTCATCGACCAGTACGCCCAGCCGCTGGGCGACATCGTCGTCGCCGGGGACCCCGTCACCGGCTCCCAGCCCAGCCCCGGCGGCGATCTGGAGTACCAGCGCACCTATACCGACGGGGGCCTGTACTCGGCGGTGACCGGGTACAGCTCCCAGGCGTACGGCTCCACCCAGCTGGAGGGCATCTACGACCAGGTGCTCGACGGCACCGACCCCCGGCTGAAGAACCCGGTGGACGCGCTGACCCGCGCCCGGCAGGAGCCGGGTGATGTGCTCACGACCATCGACCCGGACGTGCAGAAGGCGGCGTACCGGGCGCTCGGCTCCACCAAGGGCGCCGCGGTGGCCGTCGAGCCGTCGACGGGCCGGATCCTGGGGCTGGTCAGCACACCGTCGTACGATCCGTCGGTGATCGCCGGGACCACGGACGGCGACGCCTGGCAGAAGCTCCTCGCCGACCCCGACAAGCCGATGGTCAACCGCGCGCTGCGGCAGCCGCTGGCGCCGGGTTCGACGTTCAAGCTGGTCGTGGCGGCCGCGGCGCTGGAGGAGGGCCGGTACGGGTCGGTCGACGAGCGGACCGACAGCCCGATGCCGTACACCCTCCCCCTCACCACCAAGCCGCTGCGGAACGACATCCCGGGCGCGCCCTGCGAGAACGCCTCGATCCGGGAGGCGCTCCGCTGGTCCTGCAACAACGTCTTCGCCAAGCTGGCGATCGACCTGGGCCAGGACACGGTCCGGGCGACGGCGGAACGATTCGGCTTCAACAAGGAGTGGGACGTTCCGGTGCGGGCGTACGAGAGTGTCTACCCGAAGGGCCTGGACGCGCCGCAGACCGGGCTGACCGGCATCGGCCAGTTCGATGTCACGGCCACCCCGCTCCAGATGGCGATGGTCTCGGCGGCGATCGCGAACGACGGCGTCCTCGCCTCGCCGCACATGGTGTCCCAGGTCGTCGACGCCGAGGGCACCGTGCTCGACTCGTACGACGGCAAGCCGGGGAAGCGGATCGTCTCGGAGCGGACCGCCGAGCAGTTGCGCAGCGCGATGGTGACCGTGGTCGAGGAGGGCACCGGCTCGAACGCGCAGCTCTCGGGCGCCGAGGTCGGCGGCAAGACGGGCACCGCACAGCGGGGTGTCAACAACAGCGGCAAGCCGTACGCGTGGTTCACGTCGTACGGGACCGACAAGGACACCGGGAAGCAGGTCGCGGTCGCGGTGGTCGTCGAGGACGCGGGCGGCCCGCGCTCGGAGGTCAGCGGCAACGGCCTGGCGGCGCCGGTCGCGCAGAAGATGATGGCGGCGGCGCTGAAGTAGCGGTCCGCGGCGAAGGGGCCGTGCCCGCTCCCGTCCCGGGGGCCGGGCGCGGCCCTTCCCCCTTCCTCTCCTTCCTCCCTCTCCCCTGTCATACGGCCGGGCGGAGTCGTCGGTATGGCCCCGGAGAGTGAAAGGGGGCGCCGGAAGAGAGCGGACGGAACGGTAAGGGAACGGCAAAGCGGTCCCGGTCGTTACCTGTGACATGACCGCTATGACCCCCGGCTCGAACATCCCTCTCACCGCCGCCCGTGTGGCGGTCGACGTCGCCGCCCCCGTGCGGCTCGACGTATCGGGCCTGCTCCTCACCGCCGACGGCAAGGTACGCTCCGACGCCGATTTCATCTTCTACAACCAGCCGGCGGGCCCGGGGGTGACCTATCGCTCCGGCGGCGGCTCCGCGCCGGACGCGATCGTGGTCGACACCGCGGCCGTCCCACCGGGCATCGAGAAGATCGTGATCACGGCGAGCCCCGACGCGGCGGGCCAGAGCTTCCAGGGCATCGAGCCCACCGCCACCGTCCGCGACGCCGACAGCGGCAGCCCGCTGGCCACCTTCACCCCGCCCCGCCTGGGCGCGGAGACGGCCCTGGTGGTCGTGGAGGTCTACCTGCGCAACGGGGCGTGGAAGGTCCGTGCGGTCGGCCAGGGTTACGCCAACGGTCTGGCGGGCATCGCGACGGACTTCGGTGTCTCGGTCGACGAGGAGCCGCCCGCCGCCGCGCCCCCGGCCCCGGTGGCCGCCGCCCCCGTGGCTCCGCCCGCCCCGGCCCCGGTGGCCCAGCCGGCCCCGCCCGCGCCTCCGGCACCCGCCGCGGCCCCGGCCGCCCCGGCCCCCAGCGGCAAGATCAACCTCGACAAGGGCCGGGTCAACCTCCAGAAGAACCAGACGGTCTCCCTGGTCAAGGGCGGCCGCCCGCTGCTCTCCTCGGTGAAGATGGGCCTGGGCTGGGAGCCCGCCTACCGCGGCAAGGACATCGACCTCGACGCCTCGGTGATCGCGTACGGCCCCCAGCGCAACCACCTCGACAGCTGCTACTTCGGCAAGCTGAACATCCTGGGCGGCTCCATCCGCCACTCCGGCGACAACCTCACCGGTGAGGGCGCGGGCGACGACGAGGTGATCACGGTCGACCTCGGCCGCCTCCCCGCCGAGGCCACCGGCCTGGTCTTCACGGTGAACTCGTTCTCCGGCCAGAAGTTCACCGAGGTCGCCAAGGCGTACTGCCGTCTGCTGGACGCGGCGACGGGCGAGGAGCTGGTCCGCTTCGACCTGACGGGCGCCGAGCCGCAGACGGGCGTGATGATGGCCAAGCTGATCCGCCAGTACTCGGGCGAGTGGGAGATGACGGCGATGGGCGACTTCGTGAAGTCGCGCACGGTCCGCGGCATGGTGAAGCCGGCGGCGCAGGCGCTGTAGGGCGTCGCGGACCGGCCGGGGCACCACCGGCAGGAAGCAAGCTGCCCCCGCCTGCCCGAAGGGGCGGACGGGGGCAGCCGATCGTTAGCCAGACGCGTCATCGCCCCGCGACGGGCTTCTGCCATTCGATCTGCTGCGTCCTCCCGGAAAATCTCCCGGAATGCGCCACCGCATGTACGGCGGCGCAAGATATGCAAAGCAACCCTTGCCCGTTCCTCTTCCGGTCCCGGCGGAATCAGGGCGAGGCGGTCATCGCCTGCTTGATGAACTCCAGGTGGGCGGGAACACTCGTATGGACATCGGGGTGCCCCTTGGCGCAGGGGATGCCCCAGGAGATCACGCCCACGAGCACACCGCCGACGACGAAGGGACCGCCGCTGTCGCCCTGGCACGCCCCCACACGGGTTCCGGCATAGGAACACACATGTGACGCGCCGATCCCGTAGCGGGGCATGGCGCGAGCGCAGGCGGTGGCATCGAGCGTGGGCGCTTCGGCGTACTGAAGGATTTTCGGCTGAGTGTTGCTCGGATACGTCTGGGTGCCCCACCCGGCGATGGTGCCTGCGGTACCGGTGGCGGGGACCTGGTCGGCCAGGGGAACGGCCTTCAGGTTGTCGCCGAACGGAAGGGCCTGGGGCAGGGTGAGGACCGCGATATCGTGCGTGGGGCTGGGGGAAACGGTGTAGTCGGGGTGCATCCGGATCGACACCACCCCACTGCGGATACCTCCGCTGGTCCTGTCCCTGCTCCCGGCATGGACGATCAGGTCCGCGGCCCTCAGCCCCTCGACGCAGTTGGCCGCGGTCAGCACATGCTTCGGCCCGATGACCGTCCCTCCGCAGAAGTGTCCAGCGCTGGTGTGAAGTCCCGCGATATACGGGAACTGCCCCGCCGCCGCTTCCTTTCCTCCCACGACGGCGGGTGCGGAAGCCGGTGTCAGACCGACCAGCACCGCGGCCCCGACGGCCGCCGCCATCACGCGCCACAGCCGTTGCCCCACTCGTCTCAGCAGCATCTCCGTACCCCAATCCGTTGTTCCCGTGAGATGGCGCCCACCGGCGCACTCGGCGGGCGGGCGCCCCGCACAACGCGCGCCGGGCGCAGTGGTCACGCTCGCTTCGCCCACCCGGGCGCTCCCCGCCCGGACCGGTGAGGAGCGGCTCGGCGCCTACCGCGCCCGCTTCATGGGCCCCGGCCTTCTCGCCCCGCGCCGATGGCCAGCCAGGACGGGCCGGGAACCCGCTGCCGGGCGGGCCGGCTACCGGGAGGAAACTCACCCGGCCACGGGCCCTCGACCATGCTCTAATCGCCGGATGGCGAAGATCGAATCAGAGCTGATACGGCGCTGGCTGACCGGCTGGACCGTGGCTCGCGCGCTGCCCGGGGCCGAGCCGGCCGGGTCCGCCGGGGACGGTTTGCGGTCCGCGTGCGACCAACCCGGCCGTGAGGTCGAGGTGTTCGCACTGCGCGCGGACGAGGAGCCGGAATCCCTGGTGCGGCTGGCGGCAGCCGTCGCCGTGGCGGAGCGGTCCACCTGGCTCACGGTGCCCACGCTGCGGCCGGAAGCCGTCGAAGCCGTCGTCGGCGCCGCCGGACTGGAGTTGGTGCACCGGGCCGAGTGGTTGATGACGACCGGCCTGGCCGGACACCCGCGGCACGCGCCCGCGGCGCCGTACGAGCGCGAGATCCGCACCGATGGACCCGTCACGGTCGTCTCCCTCCACGGCCCCGGAGGCGAGGTCGCGGCGCGCGGCACCATCGCGGTGACCGGTGCCGACGCGATCGCCGACCGTATCGAGACGGACCCGGCGCACCGACGGCGCGGCCTGGGCCGGGCCGTGATGAGCGCGCTGGCGGAGGCCGCCGTGGCGCAGGGTGCCCGTACCGGTCTGCTCATCGCCAGCGAGGAGGGCCAACGCCTGTACACCTCCCTGGGCTGGCACCACGAGGCCGATGTCCTGATCGCCCGGGGGCCGGCCGTTCCCGGCCACCGGTAGGACCGGCCCGGATGCCCGAACACCACCGGTACGGAAGGCTCCGCTCCCCCGGCTCGCGAAGGAGGCCGACATGACCGCTGCGGGAACCGCACGCCTGCTGCTCAACAACGACGGTCCGTCGCCGCTGGAACTCACCGTGGAGCCCTGGGCGGACGCCCATCGGATCCCACCGGGCGAGACCCGGGTCCTGGTCATCCACTCCCCGGACAAGGACGGCCCCTGGCACGCGGTCCTGGGCGCGGACGAACCGTTCCTGGTCGAGCACCGGCCGGACGCGGTCACGGTGTGGGCCAACAGCACGTGCTACCACCTCGTTGACACCGCGGGCACGCCGATCGACGCGGACGAGGGCTTCTGCCCCGCCCGGGGTTCCGCCGCCGCGGACAGCGTGCCTCCGCCGTCCGTACGGTCCGGCCTCACGGTCATCTACACGGAGCGGCTCGAAGCCTGCCGGGCCTTCTACGCCGGACTCGGCCTCCCCCTGGTGCCGGAGCGGCACGGCACCGGCCCGGAGCACTACGCCGCCGAACTCGACGGCACCGTGTTCGAGCTGTATCCCGCGGGCCGCCGGGGCACGACGGGATACCTCCGTCTCGGGCTGACGGCCGCCGCTCCGGGATACGCCCGGGGACGGCACACCCTCACCGACCCCGACGGCCGCATCGTCGTCCTGACCGTGCCCTAGGAAGCGGTACGTGCCCGCGCGCGCCGCCCGCAGCGCCTGCTCCGCCCGCTCCCGTTCCTCGGGCGTCGTACAGCGGGCGAGCAGCGGCCACGACC